>JAZQMD010000104.1:0-19680 GCA_045543215.1 Oscillospiraceae bacterium | reverse complement strand
ACGGCTACGCATTTGCGTGGCCGTTTTTTGCTTTTAGGTATGACAAGCGTCACCGCTGCATATGGTGAAATTAAATCCGAAAGGGGTGTTTATTATGGTAAAAGTAGAAAAAAAACCGATTCAGAAATTGGCAATATCCATAGGGATAGGGGTATCTGTAGCCCTGGGAGCCTCTATGTTTCTTCTTTTGGCCTTTGCAGCGGCTATTTGTGGCGGATGGGTAGAGTTGGGAAATGCCTGGCAACTGACGATTGCAGCTTGTGCTGTGGGTGGTTTTTTAGGGGGTATACTGGCTGTGCGTTGTGTAGGGCAGTGGGCTTTACCAGTTGGTGCTGTAACAGGATTACTCTTTTTTCTAGGACTTTTCATGCTAGGCTTCTTAGTCTCTAAGGAGGCTGCACTTAGTTTAAAGCAACTTCCCTTATTGTTTTCGTGTCTTTCTGCAGGAGGCGTGGCAGGTTTAGCTGGGAAAAAAAGAAAAAAACGCCGAAATTAAATAGAGTGATTGGAAAATATATCTAGTATTATCATTAAATAAAAACACAACATATTGTGCTATCGTTATATAAAAATAAATGTTTACATAATTTTATTTACATAATTCAATAGCATAATTAACAAAAAATATTTTTTTTAAGTTTTCTATTGCGAATATTTTAAAAATATTTTACAGTTTATTTTAAAACCACTTCTAAAAATTTTTTCTAAAATGTATAGGCTTTATTCTCGTTCTTTTGTTACATAATTATCCTCTCTCTCGCATAGGTTTTTCTCAGGAGAGGGGAGGTGCGGTAAACATGAGACGCATGGGCAAAGGGGACGGGCCTGGAGACAGCCGACTTCCAGTGTTATTTTTTTTAAGTGGCTGTTTTGTTCTGGGAATGACGGCTGGTTGTGTCCTAGCCTCTTATTTGGGACAGGATGCTGGATCAAGCCTCTCCACTTATTTGGACGGCTATTTCCAAACCTTACATCAGGGTGAGACGGCGGCTTTTTCGCTAATTTCTGTATTTTGGGAGATATTTCGATGGCCCTTTGCGGTGCTGGCCTTTTCCTTGACTGCTATTGGAGCCATAGCGATACCCACTGTTTTTTGTGTGCGGGGATTTTTGCTGTCTTATTCAGTATCGGTATTTGTCCAGATATATGGAATAAACGGTCTGCCCTTGGCCCTTTCGGTCTTTGGACTTCCAGCTGCCTTATCTATAACTGCCCTATTTATTATTGGTGTGGACGGCTTTTCCTGGGGGAGATCTTTGGCTGTCTGTCTTCATGATGGGGGAAAAGATCGAGATGTACTGCGTAAGCGGCTGATGTTGCGGGCCGGGGTAGTTTTTTGCTGGTTAACCGTGGGGGTGCTGGCTCAATATTGGGTTTCACCCATTTTATTAAAAATAGCAGTCAGTTTGCTTGCATAGAGAGAACAATTTAATTACATAGAAGGAAAGACGTTGGAGGATGTTGTGCTGATATGGACTATATAAAAAGTTATGAAGTATGGCTGAGAACAGAAAAACGAGCTTCAGCTAATACATGCAGCTCTTACTTACGGGATATCCGTCAATTTGAGGATTGGCTGCGGGGCGAGGGGGAAGGATTGGCGGGGGCTACTCAGGGTAATGTCAGCCAATATACAAAATTTTTGGAATCACAGGGAAAGTCTCAGGCCACGGTGGTTCGCACAGCTGCCTCCCTGCGCTCCTTTTATACCTACATGACGTTGTCTGGTTATGTTTCAGTAAATCCAGCCAAAGGATTTGTCCCAACCAAGGTAGAGCGTAAACTTCCTCAGATCCTTACTGGTAAGGAGGTTGAGCTGTTTTTGGATCAGCCTGATTGTTCTGACTTCAAAGGCTTTCGGGATAAGGCCATGCTGGAGTTGCTGTATGCGACTGGTATTCGTGTAAGTGAACTGATTGGTCTTAATCTTCGAGATTTAAACTTATCCATTTGCTTTGTTCGCTGCCAAAACCGTGGAAAAGAGAGAATTGTTCCGCTCTATCCAATGGCAGTACGGGCGTTGGAGACTTATGTGAAGGATGTGAGGCCTCAGCTTTTGGAAGATCCGA
Source organism: Oscillospiraceae bacterium (assembly GCA_045543215.1). Taxonomy (GTDB): domain Bacteria; phylum Bacillota; class Clostridia; order Oscillospirales; family Oscillospiraceae; genus DXYV01. The sequence continues at coordinate 17,611 of JAZQMD010000104.1, read as the reverse complement.
TGGAAGAGGCACTGTTTGTCAACATGAGTGGAGAGCGTATGAGTCGGCAGGGATTTTGGAAAATTATTAAGTACTATCAGGAGAAGGCAGGGATCAAAAAGGAGATTACCCCCCATACCTTGCGCCATTCTTTTGCAGCCCATCTTCTGGAAAATGGGGCAGATTTAAAGTCCATTCAGGAAATGTTGGGACATGCTGATATTTCCTCTACACAAATATACATACACTTGATTAATCATAAGTTAAAGGATGTATATAGCAAGACTCATCCTCGTGCATGACCAAACGTAGTATACCGCTGTTTTAGAGGATCTGGCCCTCAAGGGGTGGGTCCTCTTTTTTTGTTGCACAGGAAGGCCCGTCCGTGGTACAATATTAGGAAGATTCAGCTAGAGTTTGTCCGTCCTGATGGAATGACTGGAAAATGGAGGAGAGGGAACTTGGTCATATTGGGGGTGGATCCTGGCTATGCCATTGTTGGTTTTGGACTTTTGTCTGCTGAGCGTGACCGCCAGCAGCTGCTTCGATGCGGAACCATTAACACGCAGGCAGGTATCCCCATGGCCCAGCGCCTATTACGCATTGCGGAGGATATGCAAGTGCTCATTACCAAATTTAATCCGGATGTAATGGCGGTTGAAGAGCTCTATTTTAACCAAAATATTACTACGGGCATTGGTGTGGCCCAAGCCCGTGGGGTTATCATTGTAACAGCTGCTCGCTTGGGGGTTCCCATTGCTGAATACAATCCATCTCAAGTAAAACAAGCGGTGGCCGGATACGGAAAGGCAGAAAAACAGCAGGTTATGGAAATGACCAAACGTCTGTTACGGCTGCCGGCGGTCCCTAAGCCGGATGATGCAGCAGATGCGGTGGCCATTGCCCTTTGCCATGCCCGCTCATCCACCTCTCTACTTTTACAGCATTAATTCCGGAGGTATTGTATGTTTTATTATTTAGATGGAACGGTAGCCCATATAGGCCCCTATCTGGCGGTGATTGACTGTGGAGGAGTTGGGTATGCTTGTAAAACTACCCACTACACCCTAGGCTCCCTTAGTGTTGGAAAAAGGGGGAAACTTTATACTTACCTCAACGTTCGGGAGGACACCTTTGAACTCTACGGCTTTTCCAGTGAAAGTGAACGAGGCTGCTTTGAGATGCTAATTGGAGTCTCCGGGGTTGGGCCAAAGGCGGCATTGTCCATTCTCTCATCCAGCACTCCAGAAAGTTTAGTTATGGCTATCGTCACGGAAAATGAAAAAGCTTTGACCGTCGCACCCGGGATTGGGAAAAAGATTGCCCAACGTATCATTCTGGAGTTAAAGGATAAACTGGCCAAGGGCCAACTTCCATTAAATGGGGCTGGGGAGATCCATAATGGTTCCGGGGTGACTGTCATTCCTGAGAATAAGGTGAGTGAGGCCTCTGCTGCTCTGGCCGTATTGGGGTATGGACAGGGTGAGATATCTGCCGCACTCAAGGGAATTGATGTAGAAAATACGCCTTTGGAAGAAATGATTAAGCTGGCTTTGCGTGCTATGGTAAAGCAATAAGGAGGAAAGTGTGTGACCATCGAGTTTTCAGATGATGGCTTTGAAGCTCAACAGCCATTTGTTACAACCTCCCTACTTCAGGAAGATGACGCAGAGGCTACCCTCCGCCCCAGAGCATTGGAGGAATACGTTGGTCAGGAGAAGGCTAAGGGGAACCTGTCTGTATTCATTCAGGCGGCCAAAATGCGCGGAGAAGCCTTAGATCATGTATTACTTCATGGTCCACCGGGTCTGGGTAAGACCACTTTGTCGGGCATTATTGCCAATGAGATGGGGGCTAATATCCGCATTACCTCCGGGCCAGCCATTGAAAAGGCTGGAGATTTGGCGGCTTTGCTGACCAATTTACAGGAAAATGATATCTTGTTTGTTGATGAGATTCACAGGCTCAATCGGTCGGTGGAGGAAATTTTATATCCTGCTATGGAGGACTATGCCATCGATATTATCATTGGTAAAGGTCCCTCGGCAAACTCCATACGTCTGGATCTTCCTAAATTTACTCTCATTGGCGCGACCACCCGGGCAGGCCAGCTCTCTGCCCCACTGAGGGATCGTTTTGGGGTTTCTTTGCGGCTGGAACTTTACTCTCCAGAAGAGTTGACCAGTATCGTCAAGCGTAGCGCCACCATTCTGAACGTACCCATTGAGAAGGAAGGCGCATTGGAGATCGCCAAGCGCAGCCGGGGTACCCCCCGTATTGCAAACCGTATGTTGCGGCGGGTACGGGACTTTGCACAGGTGACCGCCGGTGGAGTCATTACACGTGAGGTAGCCGACCGGGCGCTCTACGCGCTTGAAATCGATGGATTGGGGCTGGACGGTGTAGACCGTCGTATGCTTGCCAGCATGATTGAAAACTATGGTGGCGGCCCTGTAGGGCTTGAGACCCTGGCAGCCACGATTAACGAGGAGGCAGTTACTCTGGAGGATGTCTACGAGCCATATCTGATGCAAATCGGATTTCTCACCCGAACACCCAGAGGTAGATGCGTGACACACAAGGCATATACTCATCTAGGGTTTGCCGTTCCGGGAGGGGAAACCCCTGAGCAGCTGAGCTTTCCATGACGAGTGAAAAGATGGGGAGTTCCATATGATGTGGAGGCGTTTAAAGCAGAGTTGACCAGTGTGGCTAGAAGACGGGTTGACGATAGATGAAAGGGTAGAAAATAATGGTTAAATTGTTTGGAACTGACGGTATCCGCGGTGTGGTCAATGCCGGACTGGACGCTGAATTGGCATATCAGGTTGGCTTAGCGGCCGCAGCGGTGTTGGCCCAGGAGAAAAAGGAGGGGAAACCAGTATTCACCATTGGGAAGGATACCCGTATTTCCTCCGACATGATTAAAGGGGCCTTGGTGGCTGGGCTGTGTTCTGCCGGTGCCGATGTGTTAGATCTTGGAACCATTCCAACCCCAGCAGTGGCCTGGGTAACAGCGGATCGAAAAGCAGATGCTGGTGTGGTGATCTCTGCTTCCCACAACTCTTTTGAACATAATGGAATCAAGATTTTTAATGGACAGGGATTTAAATTATCTGATGTATTGGAGCATCGTATTGAGACTATCATCTTCAACGGGATTGATAAGATTGATCGAAAGACGCACAAACAGCTGGGGAAAATGTATTATATTGCGCCGGAGGCCAGCGATGACTACATTCATCACCTAGTTTCCACCGTTGAAGGGGAGCTGTCCGGCTTGCGCATTCTGGTAGATTGCGCAAACGGTGCCGCCTATGCCATTGCCCCACGCTTGTTTGATCGCTTTGATAAACTGCGTACCGATTGCATCAATGCCGATCCGGACGGGGTAAACATCAACGCCAGTTGCGGCTCCACCCATATGGAGAGTCTCCAAGCTATGGTAAAGGCAGGCAGGTATGACCTGGGAGTGGCCTTTGATGGGGATGCCGACCGATGTCTGCTTTGTGATGAAAATGGAACGCTTATTGATGGGGATCAGATCTTGGCGGTGTGTGGTCAAGCGCTCAAGGAGAATGGAAAACTGCCGGGTGACGCAGTGGTGGCCACCGTCATGTCTAACATTGGTTTGCATAACTTTGCCCGTGAAAAAGGCCTTTCGGTCATCACCACCAATGTGGGGGACAGGAACGTGTTGGAGGAAATGCTTTCCAAGGGCTACACGCTTGGTGGAGAGCAGTCTGGTCATACCATTTTTTTGGAATATGCTACCACTGGGGATGGAGCGTTATCCGCCCTCCAGTTTCTCAGCCTTCTTCAACGCTCTGGTCTAAAGGCATCTCAGTTGGTTGAGCAATGCAAACGATATCCTCAGCATCTTATTAATATTCCGGTGCAGGGAAACGAGCAAAAGGAGCGTATCATGTCCTCTGAATGGCTAGCCAAGGCGGTGAAAGAAGAGGAGGTAACCTTGGGAAACCAAGGGCGTGTTTTAATCCGTGCATCTGGTACGGAGGCCTTAATCCGGGTCATGGTAGAGGCAAAAGAGGATGAAACAGCCCTTCGATGCGCAGAAATACTGGTCAATGTCATTAAAAAACACGAAAACCTTGATTGTTTTTAAAAAAAATTGTATAAACCATTGACAATTTTGGTGAAACGTGCTTATAATTACGAGGAGAATCCATGAAGATAGTTGACGTATACAATCAAGGTAGCAGTGATGAGACTCTTTGTACTCTGGCCGTATCAGGCAATCGTATCGCAGAAGAGATTTTGGTAACACGGTACAATGGTTTGGTACGTGTTTGTGCACGTCCATTTTTTCTTGCCGGAGGAGACCGCGAAGATTTGATTCAGGAAGGGATGTTTGGGCTGCTAAAGGCTATTCGGGAGTTTGACCCGGCACGAGATGTCTCGTTTTATAGCTTTGCGGAAATTTGCATCCGCAACCGTGTCCGCTCAGCCGTTACGTCAGCATCCAGGGGAAAGCATATTCCTCTCAACCACAGCATCTCCATGGAGGCATCTTTTTTGTTAGATCGAAGTTTTGAGTTTTCCTATCCCGCTCAGGGTAGTCCTGAAGATTTACTCATTGATCGGGAGGAGTATTGGGAACGTCTTGAGATCCTGAAAGACCAAGTCTCCAGCTTTGAGTCCATTGTGTTGAAGCTTTATCTGCGCGGACTTTCTTACCAGGAAATTGCCGACCAGATACATCGGACTCAAAAATCGGTAGACAACGCTGTGCAACGAATTCGGCGCAAAGTGGCACAGTATTTTAAGTCTGGCGTTATCAGCGAAAGCTGACGCAAATATTTTAGTCCCAGCATGATGGTCTTTTCCGGATCTGGGCAATCAAAGAGAGGGTATATCCATGTACGAAGATAAAACTTTAGTATGCAAAGAGTGTAGTCAGGAGTTTGTGTTCACTGCCGGTGAGCAGGAATTCTACGCAGAGCGGGGGTTTCAGAACGAGCCCCAGCGTTGTAAATCTTGCCGCGATGCCCGCAAGGCCGCTGCCCGCGGTCCCCGGGAGTATTTTAACGCAACCTGCGCTGCCTGTGGCGGTGAGGCTAAGGTTCCCTTTGAGCCCAAGTCCGATCGTCCAGTATATTGTAGCGAGTGCTTTGCCAAGGTACGGGAAGAGTAAAGTTAAGGCAGCAACATAGTTAAAAAAGACTCGGTGTGGATTAAAACCGCATCGAGTCTTTTTCCATTATCCATTAAAAGGGAAGATATTTTTCCATTCTTACACCTTGTTTATATGGCTGGACAATGGTATAATAACCCTAATAGCATTGTCCTTGTAGCTTTTGAATTGTATTGAAAAATGGATATGCTTCTTTTCCGGCAAACTACCACAGAATGGAGAGGAAACCTGAGATATGACCAACCGATATGAAAGTCCTCTGTCCTCCCGCTATGCCAGCGATGAAATGCAGTATATTTTTTCCGCAGATAAAAAGTTTTCTACCTGGAGGCGGCTGTGGATTGCCCTGGCAAAAGCGGAGATGGAGTTGGGCCTTCCAGTGACTCAGGAGCAGATTGATGAGATGGAAGCCCACATCACCGATATCGATTATGATTTGGCAGCGAAAAAGGAACGTGAACTGCGCCACGATGTAATGGCCCACATTCATACCTTTGGATCGGTATGCCCCAAGGCTATGCCTATCATCCATCTGGGGGCCACCAGCTGCTACGTAGGTGACAATACAGATATCATTGTGATGAGAGAGGCCCTTAGCCTGGTGAGAAATAAGTTGGTACGTGTACTCCACCGGTTGGGATGTTTTGCCGAGCAGTATCAGGCTGTGCCAACCCTCGGCTTTACCCATTTTCAGCCCGCACAACTTACCACTGTAGGTAAGCGGGCTACACTGTGGATGAATGAATTACTCATGGATCTGGATGAGGTGGAGTACCGTCTTCATTGTTTACGGCCTCTGGGCTGCAAGGGGACAACTGGCACACAGGCCAGCTTTTTGGAACTTTTTGAGGGTAACCACGAGAAATGTAGAGAGTTGGAGCGACGCATCGCCAATGAAATAGGCTTTGATAGTACCATACCTGTCTCCGGACAGACCTACTCACGTAAGGTGGATGCCGCTATCCTGGCTACCTTATCCGGAATCGCCCAATCCGCCGGGAAATTTGCTACTGATCTGCGCTTGCTTTGCCACCTGAAAGAACTGGAGGAGCCTTTTGAGGCCAAGCAAATCGGATCCTCAGCCATGCCTTATAAGCGCAATCCTATGCGATGTGAGCGTATCTGCGCCCTGGCCCGATATGTGATGGTGGATGCTATGAATGGCTCCATGACCGCCTCTTCTCAATGGTTTGAGCGTACCTTGGATGATTCAGCCAACAAACGATTATCCATTCCGGAGGCATTTTTGGCGGTGGACGCTATCCTGAATATTTATGAGAATGTTTCCTCTAATTTAGTTGTCCATGAAAAGGTTATCCAGCGTCATGTGATGGAAGAACTGCCCTTTATGGCCAGTGAAAATATTATGATGGATGCGGTAAAGCGAGGGGGAGACCGCCAAAAACTTCATGAACGTATCCGAATTCTTTCTCTTGAAGCGGGAAGTAATGTGAAGGATAAAGGACTTGAAAATAATTTAATTGATTTGATTGCTGCAGACCCTATTTTCGGAATGACAAAGGAGGAGATTACCAACCATATGGAGCCCTCTAAATACATTGGTCGGTGCCCTGAGCAAGTGCAGCAGTTTCTCCAAGAGCAGGTTCAACCAGTACTGGATCGATATTACTCCGTCTTGTTAGATAAAGAGACGGAATTGATGGTATAAAATATCCCAAGCGTTTCAATCATAGGATTTAAGGAGGCGTCTTTATGAGTAAAACGGTACGCCGGATTGGTGTTTTCACCAGCGGAGGAGATGCGCCAGGAATGAATGCTACCATTCGTTCAGTGGTACGCACTTCCCTTCATATGGGGATTGAGTGTATTGGTATTCGGCGGGGATATCATGGCCTTATAAACGGTGACTTTGTTACCCTGAATTTTGAGAGCGTCAGCGGTATGTCCCGGCGGGGTGGAACAATTCTCTATTCAGCACGAAGCCAGGAATTTAAAACGAAAATGGGACAGGAAAGGGCAATGGCTACCTGCAAATTGCTTGGACTGGATGCCCTGGTTGGCATCGGTGGGGATGGTACCTTCCGGGGGCTTTTGTCTTTAGCTGAGCAAGGATTGTCGGTAATCGGGATTCCCGGAACAATTGATAATGATATTGCCTGCTCTACCTATACTATTGGCTATGATACGGCTTGCAACACTGCCCTGGAGTGTATTGATAAGCTGCGAGATACCATGCAGTCCCACGAACGTTGCTCTGTGGTAGAAGTCATGGGTCGCCATGCCGGACACTTAGCCTTAAACGTAGGTGTAGCCTGCGGCGCGACGGCGGTGGTAATTCCGGAACAAGAACTTGATTATGAGCACGACTTAATGGCGCCTATTCGGAAAGCCCGCTTGGCTGGACGCACTCATTTTATGGTTATTGTGGCTGAGGGGGTAAAAGGCGGCGCCTATGAAATTGCCCAGAAGATTACTGAGGCTACGGCTCTGGATACCAGGGTTACCATTTTGGGGCATATCCAGAGAGGGGGGGCGCCCAGCTCTCAGGATCGGATTGCGGCCACCCATATGGGTTATGTGGCTGTCCGTCTGCTGGCGGAAGGAAAGACCTCCCGTGTAGTAGCCATGAAGGGCGATACTTATGTGGACTATGATATTTCTGAGGCTCTGTCCATGGTCAAGGGCTTGGATGAGAAGACTTACACCGTCATGCGGGCCCTGACCGGCATGCAGTAGCAAAAGAAAAGCCGCTCCTACTTGCTTTTATGGAGCAAGCAGGAGCGGTTTTTAATGGACTTAAAATTCGACCTATTACATGGTAGTTGTCAAAATCTTTTTCAACTGAGCAAAACGGGGCAGGCCGTTTTCTTTCACCGTGTCTGCCTCGCCTTGGATGAGTGGTAAAACATAGTCGATGAAGGGTTGCTCAATGCCATTAGCAGCAGCATTAATCCACTCACGAGGCACCTTTTTTTCAACATTTGCCACATCGGTCAGGCCAATTAACTTAGTTTTGCAGATATACCCATTGGTGCGGTCACATTCAAAAGCCACCATTTTATCGGTGATTCCAGATGCAGCGGCCTCTACCGCAGCTTTTCCTGCCATGTAGGCCTCCTGGATGTCGGTGCCAGAAGCACAATGGGAGGCACAGCGCTGGAGCAAAGACAGTTCAATACCACGTACCTTGGCATCGGTTTCTCTTTTTACTGTGTCAGCCAGCATAGCCGCCAGGCCACCCAACTGAGCATGTCCAAAGCCATCAGTGGCAGAGGTCTTGGCCTCGGAGACAAAAGTACCGTCCTCATAATGGATACCCTCGGAAACCACAGCCAGGCATTTTCCGGTGTTGCGATAAATACGGTTTACGCTATCCAGAAAGTCGGTCAGATTAAAGTTAGTTTCAGGCAGATAGATCAGGTCAGGGCCACAGCCGGTGAGGGAGGCTAGGGCAGCGGATCCGGCCAACCAACCGGCATGACGGCCCATAATCTCAACGATAGTGACCATTCCCGTATCATAGACGTGAGCATCCTGCCATACCTCGGCGCAGGAGGTTGCAATATATTTAGCGGCGGAGGCAAAGCCAGGGCAGTGGTCGGTGCCGAACAGATCATTGTCAATTGTTTTAGGTACGCCCATGATCCTGCATTCATATCCTACTTTTTGCATATATTTAGATATCTTATTGCAGGTGTCCATGGAGTCGTTACCACCATTATAAAAGAAGTAACGCACATCATATTTTTGGAATACCTCCAAAATGCGCTTATAATCGGAATCATCTTGATCTGGATCAGCCAATTTATATCGACAGGAACCTAGGGCAGAGGAGGGAGTAAACTTTAGCAGTTCCAGTTCTTTAGGATCTTCTTGTCCCATGTCGTAAAGTCTGTCATTAAGCACGCCCTTAATTCCGTGGGCGGCACCCAAGACCCGGGTAATGCATCCAGTGGATAAAGCGGTCTGAATTACACCCTGAGCGCTAGCATTAATAACTGTAGTGGGACCACCAGATTGGCCGATGATACATGCGCCCTTTAATTCACTCATCTAAATAATCCTCCTTTAAATTAAGCATCTCATTAAGCATGTGAAGAATATTATAAAATAGAGATAAAATTAAAAAATAAATCAAAATTATATTTAATTTATTTCTTGATTATTATAGCATGTCCCCTTGCTTTTTTCAATTGTTACTGGTAGAATCATCATATAAATTTATTTAAGGAGTTGTTCTCTATGCCATTGGTCACATCCACTGAAATGTTTAAGAAAGCTTATAGTGGTGGCTATGCCATCGGCGCATTCAATGTAAACAACATGGAAATTGTCCAAGGGATCACTGAGGCAGCACAGGAAGTTAATGCTCCGTTAATCCTCCAAGTGTCTAAGGGGGCCCGTGCTTATGCCAATCACACATATCTGATGAAGCTGGTGGAGTCGGCCATTATTGAAACTGGTTTGCCCATCTGTCTCCATCTGGATCATGGAGACAGCTTTGAACTATGTAAAAGCTGCATTGATGGTGGATTTACCTCTGTGATGATAGACGCATCTTCCAAACCCTTTGCGGAAAATATTGAAATTACCAAAAAGGTGGTGGAGTATGCTCATGACCACGGTGTAGTAGTGGAGGCTGAGCTGGGAACCCTGGCTGGTGTAGAGGACGAGGTTTGTGTCTCCGCCGAGGATTCCTCCTACACCCGCCCTGAAGAGGTGGAGGAGTTTGTTACTAAGACTGGCTGCGACTCCCTAGCCATTGCGATTGGAACCAGCCATGGGGCTTATAAGTTCAAGCCAGGCACTAAGCCCCAGCTTCGTTTTGATATTCTGGAGGATGTTGCCAAACGGCTGCCCGGCTTTCCTATTGTACTCCATGGTGCATCTTCCGTGCCTCAGGAGTATGTGAAGATGGTCAACGACAACGGTGGAAATATGCCTGGTGCTATCGGGGTACCTGAGGAACAGCTGCGTCAGGCTGCATCTATGGCGGTGTGTAAGATCAACATTGACTCTGATCTGCGTCTAGCCATGACAGGTACTATCCGTCAGTTTTTTGCCGAACATCCTGATAAGTTTGATCCACGTGAATATCTCAAACCTGCTAGGGCCAATATTAAGGAAGTTGTGAAGCATAAGCTTATCAACGTCTTGGGCTGCGATGGCAAAGCCTAACCCTATTTAGATTAAAAATAACCAGGCACGCTGCTTTTTCGGCGTGCCTGGTTCACTTATAAAGAGGGAAGTAAAATAGTTTCTTCCCCTTGACAAAGAAATGGAAGAGTCTTATAATTAATACATGAATATATGATCAAATGAAAAAATATTAAATGGAAGTGTTGCGTATGGAGATACAGAATTTTGAGGTTTGCGAGTACAATGTCATCCATGAGGATGTGGTTGCAAAGGTGAAAGCAGATATGCCGAGGGAGGAGCCGGTGTACCAAATTTCCGAGTTATTCCGAGTTTTCGGCGATTCCACACGCGCAAGGATCATTTGTGCGCTGACAATATCTGAACTATGTGTGTGTGATCTGGCAGCGGTACTAAATATGACCCAGTCTGCGATTTCCCACCAACTGAGAATTTTAAAGCAGGCGCGACTGGTGAAGAGCCGGCGCAGCGGTAAAGTAATTTATTATACCCTGACCGATAGACATGTAAACCTGTTATTTGACGTGGCTTTTCAACATATTATGGAGGAATGAAAGGGGAGAGGTGTGATGGAAGAAAAGGTATGTGAAGGTTGCGCATGTAGTGGACATAGCCATGAACATAGTGATGAGGGTGTAAAAAAGCAGGTACTCACCCTAATCTCTGCTATACTTTTATTTTTTTTTGGACTTCTATTGCCCCTTTTTTCACAGGGAAAAATAATTCTCTTTGGGGTGGCATATTTAATTGCCGGTAGGGCAGTTCTCCTTCATGCAGTAAAAAATATCTGTGGTGGAAAGGTATTTGACGAGGCCTTTCTTATGAGCGTAGCCAGTCTTGGTGCAATATGTATCGGCGATCTGGCCGAAGGTACGGCAGTCATGATCTTTTACCAGTTGGGGGAACTGTTTCAGGATCTGGCTGTGGGCAGATCCCGTCGCTCTATTACCAAACTGATGGATATCAGGCCAGACCGGGCCAACCTTCAGGTAGATGGACGGTGGGAGTTCTGTGCCGCCCAGGATGTACCGGTCGACGCACTGATTCTTATACGGGCAGGTGAGAGGATTCCTCTTGACGGAATGGTAGTAGAAGGCAAGTCCCAGTTAGACACTTCAGCGTTGACAGGGGAGTCAATGCCTCGTTTTGTTTCGCCAGGAAAAATGGTGATGTCTGGCTATGTCAATCAAACCGGAACCTTGACCGTACGGGTAACAAAACCATTTGGAGAATCTACTGCATCTAAAATTCTTAAACTGGCAGAGCATGCCAGCTCTAACAAAGCTAAGACAGAGCAATTTATTACCCGTTTTGCCCGTTATTATACCCCTGTTGTGGTACTGATTGCTGTTATTATTGCTGTGTTCCCACCCCTTCTCACCCTTGGAAACTGGAAAGATTATCTTTACCGAGCCCTGACGTTTTTGGTCATTTCCTGCCCATGTGCTCTGGTTATCTCGGTACCCATGGGATTTTTCGCTGGGATTGGTTGTGCTTCTAAGAATGGGATTCTGGTAAAGGGAGGAAACTATTTGGAAGCTTTGGCTGATACAGACACAGTTGTTTTTGATAAGACCGGGACCCTTACAAAAGGAAGGTTTCAGGTTGTAAAGGTCATTTCAGAAGGAATGAAGCAAGATAAGGTACTTGAATATGCTGCTTATGCAGAACAGTTTTCCAGCCATCCCATTGCGACAGCCCTTCGAAACGAATATGGGGAGGACTTTGATTCTAAGCGAATCGGTATGGTCACAGAACAAGCTGGTCATGGCGTAAAGGCTTTTGTGGATGGACATATCATTTTGGTCGGAAGTATCGAAATGATGAGGGAGGAAGCAATCCAAATCCCCCCCATAAATGCAGGTTCCAGTACTGTGGTCTATGTGGCAATGAATAATAGGCTTCTTGGAATAATACTGGTAGGGGATACCCCAAAGCCGGAGTCTGCCACAGCATTGAAAGCACTGAGGGACCAAGGTATTTGCCATACGGTCATGCTTACCGGTGATCAACAGTCTGTGGCTGAGGAGATTGCCAGGAAAGTAGGGGTGGATGAGGTACGGGCTGATCTTCTTCCTGATGGAAAGGTAGCGGAAATAGAAAGGATTATTTCATCAAAAGTCCGAAAAGGAAAAGTCATTTTTATTGGAGATGGGATTAATGATGCACCAGTCTTAGCGAGGGCTGATGTGGGCATCGCCATGGGCGGAATCGGAACTGATGCTGCCATTGAAGCTGCTGATGTAGTTATTATGGATGATCAACTTAATCGTCTGCCTTTGGCCATTTGGATTGCCCGTCGTACCCGTAAAATTGTCATTCAAAATATTATATTTTCATTGGGAGTAAAGGTAATCATTTTAACCCTGGGTGCGGCTGGATTTGCCAGTATGTGGGCAGCGGTGTTTGCTGATGTGGGGGTTGCCCTCTTGGCAGTGCTTAATTCTCTGAGAGCACTTGGGACAGGCGCTAGAAGCTAAGAAATCGCATAGAATGGGGAAAGAAAATTCCAAAAGGAGGAAATTGACTTGTCCCCACTGAGAAATGTTCCCTATGACCGGCGGGCGGCTGTAAGTTATGCCCATCGCTGGGCATATAGCCGCAATCCTAATTACTATGATTATGAGGAGATTGGTGGAGACTGTACCAACTTTGCTTCTCAGTGCCTGTATGCCGGAAGTTTGACTATGAACTATACCGAAACCTACGGATGGTACTATATTGATGCCAATCGAAAATCCCCCTCCTGGACAGGAGTTCCCTACTTCTATAATTTTTTGACCCGAAAAGAGATATCTCAGGGGCCTTTTGGTTCAGAATCGCCCATAGAACTGATCCTTCCAGGTGATTTTGTCCAACTTCAGTTCACAGGGGATCGCTATGGGCATACGCCTATCATCGTGTCTGTAGGAAATCCACCAACTCTGCAAAATACTCTGGTTGCAGCCCATTCCGAAGATGCCGACTGGAGGCCCATCGACACTTATAATTTTCAGAAGATCCGCTTTATCCATGTCCTTGGTGTTTACAGGCTATAAAAAGAAAACTGAGTGTGATACACTCAGTTTTCTTTTTTAGTTTTTATTTGGCTTAAAGGATTAGCCTGAGCAGCAGTCCGCAGGTTTTCATTGTCCACATGGGTATAGATTTGAGTTGTGTTTAAGTGCTCATGCCCCAAGACCTCTTGAAGGGTGCGTACATCTACACCATTTTGTAACATGAGGGTGGCCGCCGTATGTCGCAGCTTGTGACTAGAGTATAAAGACGCATCCAGTCCGGCTTTTTTCAGTCGCTGCTTGACCATGTAGTGGATACCGTCTGTAGCCAGTCTGGTATGTTTACGAGAAAGAAATAGTGCATTTTTATCCAAACAAATCGAGTTCTCGCGCTCCTTTAACCAATCAGAGACAGCTTCCAGGCAGGCTTCATTGAGGAAAACTACCCGCTCCTTGTTACCCTTTCCCAATACCCGCAGTTGATCACCCCGCACGTCAGTGAGATTGAGGCCTGCAAGTTCAGAAATACGCAGACCGCAATTAAGAAAAAGCATCAGAATACAAAAATCTCTAGCACGGTTAGGCTCGTCCAATCCTTTTAGTAGCTGGATGCTTTGATCCAGGGTCAAGTATCTGGGAAGAGATTTTTTAGTCCGTGGGGAATCCAGATTCTGCATGGGATTTTCTGCAAGGATACGGGCCTTATTGGTAAGGTACTTATAAAAAGATCGGATCGTGGCAATTTTACGGGCTCTGGTAGATGCACCTAAATTCTTTTCCCGACTAAGATAGTTCATAAATGTGTATACATCGGTAACTGTGATAGAGGAAATCAGTTCAGGCCCAACATCTGTAATAGAAACCTCATCCAATGGAGTACTACGAGAGACCAGCCCTTTTTCCAGTTTCATAAAGCGCAAAAAAGTGCGCAGATCCAAAAAATATTCATCCACAGTTTTTTGGGAATGCCCCTGTATGGTTTCGTGATAGGTCAGAAAATCTCGCACAATTTGAGGTGTTTCATCCCGAAAATTACGATAGTCCAAAAATGATCCCAGAAAATATTTCGACCGATTTATTTGGTAATGGCACAACTCTTTCAACCCCCTCCATACTCAACAAAATTTTTATTTTGTTGAGTATGGAGGGGGCAAATTTATTTTAGTTAGGCCATGTATGCTTTTCTGGGTACCTCCCTTCTGTTGTTGAAATAAAAATTTCGATCTAGGTCACACTATCTATTGGAGTGTGAATGAATTATGAGCCTGATCCCTTGTACCCACGACTGCCATTATCAGCAGGACGGTTATTGTCTATTGGAACGAGCCATTACCGGCAGCCTTCCCATGTCCGCGGAAAAGGCGTGCTGCCCAAACTTTATGCCAAGGAGCGCCCTACAACAAAACAGCCAGAGCTTCTCTGATGTTTTTTACCTGGATCAGGGTTAAACCATCCGGATGGAGTAGTTTTCCGCTGGTTCTGGCCGGAATTAAACATTTGGAGAAGCCTAAACGTTGAACCTCAGACAGCCGCTGGTTCAAAGCATGAACCGATCGCAGTTCACCGGTCAATCCCACTTCCCCGATGGCTGCCAAGTCGTATGGGACGACCCGATCGCGGAAGGTGGACGCTAGGGCGATGACCATGGCCAAGTCAGCGGCAGGCTCGTCCAGGGTGAGACCACCAATAACATTGATGTAGGCATCACAGCCACCAACCAGAAGTCCCCCCCGTTTTTCCAATACTGCCAGAAGCATCATGGCTCGGTTATAGTCAAAGCCGTTGCTGGAACGGCGGGGATTTCCGTAGCTGCTGGGCGCAAGTAGGGCTTGAACTTCTGCCAAAATAGGCCGTACTCCTTCCATTACACAGGTAACACATGTCCCCGGTGTATCTGCCGGGCGTCCAGTCAGCAGAGTCTCCGATGGATTGGGTACTTCGACTAAACCGCTGTCTGCCATTTCAAATACACCAATCTCATTGGTTGCACCAAAACGGTTTTTGGCCGCTCGCAAAATACGGTAGGAGTTATGTTGCTCTCCCTCAAAGTAGAGCACACAGTCTACCATATGCTCTAACACCTTAGGCCCAGCCAAAGAGCCTTCTTTATTAATGTGGCCTATAACAAATACAGTAATACCCTGTCCTTTTGCCAGCTGCATCAAGGCCATAGTGCAGTCCTTTACCTGACCAATACTTCCTGGTGAGGCCGAAAGCTCACTGTTGTATAGGGTCTGAATAGAATCAACGATAAGGACTTGGGGCTGAAGTTCATGGACGGCCTCTAAAATATTTTCCAGGCTTCCTTCGGACATGAGATAAAGGTTTTCGTTGCTTACCTCAAGTCGCTCGGCCCGCAGTTTAATCTGCCGCTCCGATTCCTCCCCTGATACATAGAATACCTTAGAAAAGTGGCACAGGTTTTGGCATATTTGAAGCATAAGGGTTGACTTTCCAATGCCAGGTGCTCCACCCACCAAGACCAATGAACCCTGGACTGCACCTCCCCCCAATACTCGATCCAGCTCGGTCATACCGGTGTGAAAACGAAGCTCATCAGTAGTTTCCACTTCCACAATGGATTTTGGCTGGCTATAAGTGCCTCCGATGCGGCATCCAGAAGATGAATGTCCACCACGGGCATGTAAAGCCCGTTGCTCCTGTGGTTGCTCCACAATGGTGTTCCAAGTTCCACAGGCAGAGCATCTTCCCTGCCACTTTGGGGTTTCATTTCCGCACTGGGTGCAGTAAAACAAAATTTTCTGTTTTGCCATGGGATTACCCTTCCCTTATCATTTGTTGATATTGTAAATAAGAGCCAACAATACAGGAGGCCAACATAAGCTGATATTCCGGGGTTTGTAAAAGCTGATCCTCCGCCGGATTACTTAAAAAACCACACTCTACCAGAATGGCTGGACAGCTAATATGGTTCATTAGATAGACTGAGTCAGGAATTTTGCTAGCAACTCGGCTATTACCTTTATCTAGGCAAACCCGAAGGACCTCCTGGGTGTATTCAGCAAAGAGCTGGCTACCCTCCGTGGGAGCAAAGAATACCTGGGCTCCGCTGTACTTTGGCTCTGGAAAGGAGTTTTGATGGATGCTGATGAGTATGGCCTGCTCTATGGAATTGATAGCCTCTACTCTGTTGTGCAGGTCGGATACCTTTTTTTGCCGGATGGTATTGGCATCGGAACTATGAAGTGAGATATCCTCATTGCGTAACATATGAACGGGAACGCCATATAGACCGAGGAGAAGATCCATCCGTCGTGCAATTGCAAGATTGATGGTGCTTTCCGACACCCCGGAAAGTGAAACCGCACCACCGTCCTCTCCCCCGTGGCCAGCATCGATAATTAAACAAGTATGTCCATATCTGGCGGGAGCAAAGGCTGACTGGGGAAGTGGAATAGACTGAAGGAGCAGATAGAAAAAGATACTGAAAACCACCGCAGCAGCCAAGGCAGCAATAATTATTTTTTTCAAAAAACCACCCCCATTTCAAAATGTATGAGGGGATCTGCCGTAATATGTGGCATTTTTATGATTATATCATATATAAGCTTGTATGAAAAGTAGTTTCCTCTCCCCTCCTGTCGCATAGGATGGAATGACAGGATACTGTCTAACTCTTATTAAGGAGGAAGAAGGACTTGAACCCTGATCATATGAAGCCTGTATCTGGCTGTGGTGATGCCTGCGGAACCCTGCCCGCCTGTGCCCCGCTGGCTGTTCCCTATGTTCCATTCCAACAGAAAAATTCGCAAAAATACAACAAAGAGGAGGCTCTGAGCAACGGGACCCTTTTCCCAGGTCTGAATCTCCCATTCCACTTGAAGACAAATGCTGTCAGCGTTGGTAACGCTCCTCTTGCTGAGCTACAGGCTTTGGAATTTGTCATTGTAGAGCTAGGCCTGTATTTGGATACCCACTGCGATGATGCCGAGGCCTTTTCCCTTTTCCAGGAATATGTTGCATTAGAACGTGAAGGCCGTAGGCGTTATGAGGCTATGTATGGCCCTATTACACAGTCCGCAGCTGCGCACTGTAATTGCTACACCTGGCTCAACGATCCATGGCCTTGGGAAGCGCCAAAAGGAGGGGCAAAGTAAGTGTTTATTTATGAAAAGAAGCTACAATATCCTGTGAAGATCGCAAATCCTAATCCCAAACTTGCTTCAATTATTATTAGCCAGTATGGTGGGCCAGACATTAATAACCTATGAAATAATTAACATAGAAATATAGATCCTCCTCACAGGGCAGAAAATCCTACAAGAGGGCTCTATATGCCGGAGACGTCTGTTAAGGGCAAAGCACCGTAAGCACACTAGTACTTTTGCCCTTTTTGAGAATA
>JAZQMD010000103.1:0-1576 GCA_045543215.1 Oscillospiraceae bacterium | reverse complement strand
GAGATGTGATAACCAGGCAAGGGCGATGCCACTGAGCGTGGTTGGGAAAGCTCTGCAGTATATTGCATCACTGAAGGGGTTTAAAGTCATGTTTACTTCATACAGCCTGATGTGGTCTTTGGGGTCACCGGTACCATCGTACTTTGTCATGACAGGCGCTCTGAAATGCTTCGGGATAGGAGCGTGCTGTAGAGCGCTGGAGAAAAGGGAAGTACCCAGCCTGTGATCACCCGGAACCCGCGACGGGTGCTCGCCCACAGTCTCTTCGGGGGACATTACAGATGTATGACCTTCGGGTGATTTTGACCCCGCTCGAGATCCTCCGCCCTGCACTGGCTGTGGATGAGCATAAGGTGCTTGGGTGTACCCTGGATATCCGTAATGGTTGGGATAATGTCTTCCGTCGTTCTGGAGAGAGGAGGCAGGCCGCTGCATATAACCTGGTTGAAAAAACTGGCCGGGTTGCTGAGTGAACCCAGGCGGGATGAATTGGCCAGGCTGTTGGGCGTGACCCGGGTTGTTGACTGGAGCGGGCTGAGGGTTCCCCTGCTGCGGTTGTCCGATGGGTGGTTGTCCCATCATGAAGTTGTGGAGAACGGGCCTGGGCGGCAGCGCAGCGTCCTCGGGCAAGAAGCCCCAGTTTTGAGGAGCAGGGTCTTGGGCTTGCGCTGCTGGTGGAATCCCTTGCCCAGGAAGCCCCAGGCCGAAGTCTTGGTTGAGATCTTGATTTTCCATTGCTGAAGTGTGTGAAGAGCAACCCTAGTGCCTGAGAATGCTCCCCACGGACGGCGCCAATAAAGAATCCTAGAACTAGTAGCTAGCGCGTTGTTGGAATGCCGAGGAAGCGCGCGTTGCTAAATAGTTCTTAGGAGACGTTATAAGTGGTTTTAAGTTAATCTCTCTTTAAGAGTCCTTAATTACTCTTGTGTTCTTGCTTTTTTCCTCTTTTGGATCCCTGTCCAACTTCTGTCCCCTTTTTCTATCTGTTCTTTTTCGTGTCTTTTTTAATGGAGGTGCTAAGGCTTTTATATGGATTGTGAATTAATCCTGATCGTCCAATTAAGTCGGCTATGCTCGAGTGTCCACGTGGACGGTCAAAAACCATGGACCACTCATATTGCTCCACCGCACAAAGGAGATGTGGCCAGTAGGGATTGTACAAGCTTTCTATAACACATTGCTAAGCGCGCCCATCCTAGCGCGTTTAACGATGTCCCTCTTGACTATCGTTTTGGAGTTCTCTCACTAATACCCTCGGAACGTGTCCCAGGGCGTATCAAGGACGCTTTAACATCGCGCTCTCTGATTGGAACGGGCTTGCCAGAGATAGACCATGTTTTGATGAAAAAGCTTTATGGAGCGCGCTAGGGAAATCTCCCGGGGGAGGACCCTTAATAAGCGCGCTCTTCTGGATGATGTTCTCTAGGTCACTCCTTCTTGGCTTCCTTAACAGGGTATTTGCCTTCTAAGTGGTAGGTGTTTCGCCCTTCTTTTGGGAGTGCTTTGGCGTGGTTAAATCACGCACCATCAGCCCTTAAAAGGGTTTTGCTTCCAACACATCTATTTTGATAAATCT
>JAZQMD010000102.1:0-2336 GCA_045543215.1 Oscillospiraceae bacterium | reverse complement strand
CCCGCAGGCAGCCAGGCTAAAAATAGTGAACACGCTAAGCAAGAGACTGGTCAAACGTTTCCAATTTCTTTTCATCTCTTTCCGTACTCCTTCCTTCTTCAAAGCTAATTAAAATATGGACAGACCTAGGATAAATTTTACCATATTATAAAATAAAAATATTATAGGCTAAAATTAAACTTTTTTCAATTCACACTTATTATAAAACTGATTTTAATATTTTGTCTGTCTGCATAAAATATTTTATTAAATTAAACTTTTCATTGCCAATATTTAACACTAAAACTAAAATATTTTTTGGCTCTCTATTATATTCCTGCCACCTGCTTTTTCGTCCAAGAAAGCGGAGGACATAGCTGAGAGCTTATACTACACAGAAAAATAAGGGGTTAATTTTATGATTTATGACAAATTATGCTGCCTAGACCGTTACCTTGGACTTTCGAAAAATCTGGACACGGCGATTGCCTTCCTTCAAACGGCAGATCTCTCCGATCTTCCAGCTGGGCGTGTAGAGATTGATGGAGATGCCGTTTTTGGCAATCATTTTTCTTATTCCACCACCCCCCTCTCCCAGGATAGTGCCTTTGAAAGCCACATACGTTACCTAGACCTCCATATAGCTCTTAGTGGCAAAGAACTCATTGCCATCGCCCCACAGGAGTCCCTCCAAGCGATCCAAGCCCTGGAGGAAGAGGATTGTATTTTGCTCGCTGGAAAAGCGGTATACAGTCTTCCCGTAGATCAACAGACCGTTCTTTTGCTCTATCCCGGGGAGGCTCACATCCCAAAACTGACCTATAGCACTCCTGAAAAAGTGGATAAACTGGTTATCAAAATTGCCCTATAATCCTTTCCCAAACTAGAAAACACCAGCCAAAGGGCTGGTGTTTTCTAGTTATCCAGCTATTACTCCTTGAGAATACCTACAGCGGCAGAGTTACTCTGGATGATAGCAGTAAACACTGTACCGATAAGCACCCTCACAATGGGATTAGGTCCCATAGTAATCGCATTTAAAAAGACCTGGCTCTCCCGAAAACGAAATGACCGACGCAAGATTCATGATATTCAATTAACCTTTCGCGGTATATTCGCGCCAGAGGCCAAATCGGACCATCCTGTGAGCCAGGCTATATTTTATCATATCTTTACACTATTGTCCCATATTTTTTTATTTTCTCAAATATTTTACAGTAATTATACTGCCTTTTGCCTTTCCCTATTATAAAGCTTACAAAAAATACTAACCCGGTCAAACAATTAAAAGGCGTTTGACCGGGTTGCAAGACGCTTAAGCGGCTTTTTCGCTCACTTTTAAAAGTGTGGATATTCGTTCAAAGGCTCATACTGAGGCTTCTGCCTGGGACACAGAGTATCATAATATCCGGCAAACGTGATGCGCATGTAAGGCTCCAGCCACAAATAGAAGGGTAGGGCCGCCACCACGAAAACAACGGCTTCGAGTATAGCTGGCATTCCAAACAAAGTTACCGATCCACCCAAGGTAGCACCCACTATCTGCACCACAACCAGCAAGATGATTGGCCCGCTACACACAAGACCCCATCCCAAGAAGGAAAGATGGAGCATCAGGCACTCTCGCACTCGTCCCCGAATCAAATCCTTGCTGCGCCGGACAGCCCCCAAAGCGCCTAAGCCAGGCTCGTCAGCTAAGGCAAACATGGTTAGAGAGTAGCGCAAGGAGATAATTATCACAGCAATAAAATAAACGATATAAAGTGCTACCATAAAAATAACAGGATATGACTGTCCAAACAAGGGGATCAATACGCTTATCAGTATAACAAGTGGGATACCAAGCAGCAGCCCCCACAGGAAAATAAGCAGGGCTACCAGAAGCTGAGAGACAATCACCCTTCCTGCCATGGAAAAGCCCTCAAACAAGTCCTTCTGTCCACCTCCCTCTCCCCGGTAGAGCCTTAGTCCATGGCAATCCAGGCCAAAGTCCAGAACAATTTGGTAAAGTCCAATCACCAAGCTCAAAAACATCCAAACCATACCCAAGCCACCAAAGGCATTCATGGCAAGGTAAGGATTAATCCCGCCGGACACCAGTATAGTAAAATTATCCATTGGACTGGGAATCACATTTAGGATAATTTCAGGACCAAGCACAGCGGCCAGTACCCAGACAAGCATTACCTTCCAGTACCTGGGCTGGGACTCAGCAATACGCAGTCTTGCTGCAGCCTTTAAGGCTGAACGGTCGATCATACACATGCTCCTCTCTTTTCCCTATCAGGCGCAACGGCATTTTACCGCCGCCCACCAAAACCGCCCCCTCGAGAGCCCCCTCCAAAGCCTCCGCCGCC
>JAZQMD010000101.1:0-2492 GCA_045543215.1 Oscillospiraceae bacterium | reverse complement strand
CTTCCTAAGACCGCTTGGCCCTCCGACTTCGAACCCGATAAAACGAATATCCTCCCGGTGTTTCAATCCCTGAAGGGCCTTTTCCTTGTCAAACTTCCATCCCTGTTCCCCGGCAATGACCAGCTGATGAGCAATCGTCTCCCGATCTTTGGCCAAATCAAATGCACGGATCATACGGCTCAAGTTCTTACGCGGGTTATTATTCCCTACAAACAGGACAAACTGCTCCGATAGACTATACTTTTTTCGCAATGCCAGCAGTTGTTCCTTATTTGTCACACATTTCATCTGTTCTGAGCAGGCGCAGGACACAACATGTATCTTTTCCGGCGCAATCCCAAGGAGTGTTGTGATTTCTTCCTTCGAAAACTGCGAAATAGTCAAAAAAAAGTTGGCTCGCCGTTTTACATATTGATACTGAAGCTTCCACAAAAGTACCCTTGACAGCTGATAGACCTTTGGCATTCGATAAAGCGCCAAATCCGTAATCAGTGGAACTGCCAAACAGCTTTTGGGCAGAAAAAATGGCATCTTTGAATCAGTAGTCAACAGCACCGAATTTGTACCATACTCACGTCCCAGCCGGACAGCCTGAAACCAGACCCGCTTCAGACCCTGCCCATGATCACAAGGAATACGAACCACTTCCGTATTACCCTGGCAGGGAAAATCCGGTGCATCCTTTGGGATAACAATTTGACAGTGCCGACGGGTAATTCCAGTATATGCTCCAAATAAGTCTCGGATCATCACTCCGATTCCGGAACTATTTTGTTTGTACTGTAACCCGTTTATAACAATTTTCATCAGCCATACATCCTCATTTTGTGGGACTAATATTTGCTTTTTCCCACACAGCAGCTAAATTGCTTCTCCCCTGGGCAAATATAGATTATAGATTGGGGCATCCATATCTTACCCTTGTTACTTCTTTATCGCAAAACAAAATAAACCGTTATTTATTTTATTCAAATTATTCAAACAATCTCAAAGTCAATAACGACAGTAATTTTATCACGCAATCCCGTGGTTTGCAATCTTTTTTCCGAAAGATTGACTTGTAAAAATAGCCGTTGCTCCAACACTAGTCAAATTATAGCCTCATTTTCTCCATATACTATCTTTACAATACTTTTTGTTTGACAGATACAATATTGGACATATTAAAATCCGTTATCTTTTTCATGATCCTAGGTTGTACTAAGGATATTTTAAATGCCTGGATTCCTATCTTTTACAAATATCCTTTATTTTCATCTTCACCTAATGTGCTATTTTAATACTTTTTCTTGCAGGTTCTTGCAAGCTCCAATATGTTGTGGTATGATTCTGTATAATTACAACTTTTGGCACATGGAGTGAGACTAAGATGCAAATTGCTAAGCGCAATGGAAACGAGGAACTCTATCAGCCTTTCAAAATTAAGCGGGCCATGTCCCTAGCATTCCAAAGTACGGGGAACACCCTGACCGAGAAGGAGGGGGAGCGCCTGCTAAGCAAGGTAGAGAAAAAAATTCAAAGTAACCTTAAGGGGCATGGGCTAATCTCTGTGGAGGAAATTCAGGATTTGGTCGAGCAGACCCTAATGGAGGAAAACTATTACCGAGAGCTGAAAAGTTACATTCTTTATCGCGAGGACCGCAGCAAAAAACGCCGCTCCAGGCTAAAGCTTAGCAGCATGTTTCAAGACATACCGGAACTGGAGGGGATTCTGGAGATCATTCAGAAGGAATTTGATCAGGAACAGTACAATCTGGAGTATCTGTATGCAAAGTTCCAGGCCTTCGCCAAACCGGAGCTTACCTCTCGAGAAAAGCTATCTGTCCTCATCAAAGCGGCAGTGGAGCTGACCACCCAGGAGGCCCCCCGCTGGGAGATAATCGCCGCCCGGCTTTTAATGTTAGAATTTGACCGTGAACTGGTTGAAACCATGGAGCGCTATCATATCGGCAGCTTTTATAAAAAGCTGGAGTATCTCACGCAACAAGGCCTTTATGGCGATTACATCCTTAAACACTACACCAAGGAAGAGTTGGAAGAGTTTGCCCTCTGGTTAAAGCCGGAACGCAATTGCCTGTTTACCTACTCGGGCCTCTCACTTCTTCTAAGTCGGTACGTGATCCGCACCAGACAGGGGGTGCCCATGGAATCCCCTCAGGAAATGTTTCTGGGTATCGCCATGCATTTGGCTATGCTGGAAACGGAAAACCGCAGCGGCTGGGTTAAGCGATTTTACGATATGCTAAGTCTTTTGCAGGTAACCATGGCTACCCCCACCCTATCTAATGCCCGCAAACCTTATCACCAGCTCTCCTCCTGTTTTATTGACACAGTACCCGATAGCCTGGACGGTATCTACCGCAGTATCGATAATTTTGCCAAAGTAAGCAAATTCGGCGGTGGTATGGGCATGTATTTTGGGAAGGTGCGGGCCAGTGGAAGCGCCATCCGGGGCTTTGATGGTGCCGCCGAAGTCGGAGGCCAGCGGTCTT
>JAZQMD010000100.1:0-14331 GCA_045543215.1 Oscillospiraceae bacterium | reverse complement strand
CACCGTCCTGCCCATCTGAACACACATAAGCACATCCTGCATCTCTCTGTCCTCACGGGTCAGGTAGTGGGCATCATTGGTCGCTACCAAAGGAATTCCTGTCTCCTCATGTATGCTAAGAATCCCCCGAATGACCGCCTGCTGCTCAGGCAGATGGTGATCCTGGAGTTCCAAGTAATAGCCATCCTGGCCAAAAAGCTCACGCATTTCCATAGCATGTGCCTTCGCCCCGGCGTAATCCCCCTTCATTAGTCTACGGGGTAGCTCCCCCCCAAGGCAAGCGGACAGCGCAATCAGTCCTTTGGAATGAGAGCGCAACAGCTCCAAGTCAATACGGGGTTTGATGTAAAATCCCTGGGTATACGCCATTGAAACCATATAGCTTAAATTACGATAACCTTCCATATCCCGGCAGAGCAGTATCAAATGGCAGGCATCCCCGTCCAACTCGTGAACCTTGTCAAAACGGGTGCGCCCCTCCGGAGCCATATAGACCTCGCAGCCGATGATAGGCTTTACTCCTTCCGCCTTGCAGGCCCGGTAAAAATCCACAACACCGTACATGACCCCATGGTCGGTGATGGCGATGGCCTCCTGCCCCAGCGCCTTCACCCGCTTGGCAATCTCCTTAATACGGCATGCGCCGTCCAGAAGAGAAAACTCAGTATGAACATGTAAATGGGCAAAGGCCATGTAGACCACCTCTCTATTTTTCTATGGTAGTCGTGCAGCTAGATCAGCTTGCAGGGATAATAGATCTTGCCACAGTTTTTGTATTTGTACTGTTTGTTTTAGTTCTTGTGATTGTAACCGTAATACCAAGGTAGCTTCTTTACAACTGGAGGACACTGCTTCCTTATCCATTTCTTGCCAGTTCCATCAACTTTCTTAACCGATGATTATAGCAGGATTTCGTCACTGGTGGGTCGCACATCTCAGCCAGCTGAGCCAGAGTCAGCTCCGGGTTGTCCATCCTCAGGTCAGCAGCCTGCCGCAACTTATCGGGCAGGTCAACAAGCCCTCTTTGTTTCTCTAACTTTCGGAGTAACTCAATCTGCTCCTGAGCGGCCGCCACTGACTTATCCAGGTTGGCCGCATCACAGTTTACCCGTCGGTTGACACTCCCACGCAAATTTTTTTCCAGCTTCGCATTCATAACCTCCATAGCCGCCAAAGGGGCCCCAATGAGGGTGAGGAAATCTTCAATATGCTCGCTTTGCTTAAAATATAGGATATGATTTCCCCCACGGGCGGCAGACTTTGGGTGGATATCCTCCTCCCTCATAAGCGCTGTGACCTCCCGGCTCACGTTCCCATGAGAGGTAACCAGTTCCAAGTGATAGCCCTTTCCGGGATCCGTCACCGATCCTCCTGCCAAAAAGGCTCCCCGGAAGAAGGAAACACGACAGTGCTCCTCCTCTAGCATGGCAAAGTTAACATGAAGGGTAACCGCGCAATCCACCTCATAGTCAAAAGCATCGAAAATATGCTTCAGTTTTCCCCGATCCTGGATAAGAAAAGAACCTTTTCCATTTGCCTGCGTCGGAAGCTCATCAAACTCCACCTTGAAGGCTCTGTGGAATATCTGAGGTAGCCTGGCTTTGAAAGAAGCAGACTCGGTAATAATGCGGATCCCCCGCGAGGTGAAGGTGTTGCAGTAAAGCAGTACGCCATAAGCCTCCGCCCGAGCGCAACAACTGTGCACAACAGCCTGGCTGCACAGTTGCTTCTTCACTTTTCCAGAAAAGGACAAGGACATGGAGAATCCTCCCCTTCCTAAAATATTTTGGTTTGGGAGCGCTCCTCATAAACGGATAGGATTGCATCGGCCAGAGCTTGACTGGAATGGCGGGCAAAGCTGGAACATCCGAAAGCCAGAGGACGGGAGATCAGCTCCACTCCCATTGCCTCTACTTCCTTGCGGTCGATGATGATGGGTGCGGCATCCTCTTGCTGATATCGCTCCAGTAATTTCGGATCCACAGGGGCGCTGTTACATAAGCATACATCCACAAGTCCCACCCCGGCATGCTCCAGCAGGGCGGCTACATGGTCGGAGGCAGTATATCCTTCTGTCTCCCCCTCCTGGGTCATAATATTGCATACATAAATTTTTAAAGCCTTAGATTGGCAAACCGCCTCTGCTATCCCCTCCACCAGCAAATTAGGAATAATGCTAGTATACAAACTGCCTGGCCCCAGGATAACGATCTCCGCCTGATCGATTGCCTCCAGAGCGTCCGGTAAGGCGGGTGGCCCCTGGGGCACCAGGCTTACGCGGTCGATGCGGCAATCCTGCTCCTTTTTGAAATCTGAAATATGAGACTCACCCACCACCCTGGCCCCATTTTCAAAGTACGCCTCCAGCTGCACGTTCGCATTGGTCACTGGCAGAATACGTCCCGTAATAGCCAGTACCTGGCTCATACGGGCAACCGCCTGATCAAAAGAATCAGAAATTCCGTCCAGGGCAGCCAACAGCAGATTCCCGAATGCCTGCCCGGTTAGGGTGCCTTCTTTAAAACGGTAGGCCAGTAGTTCCTGCATCAGCGGTTCGGTATTGGCCAGGGCCTCCATACAATTGCGAATATCGCCGGGAGGAAGCATACCTATCTCCTGGCGCAGGATACCAGAGCCGCCCCCATCGTCGGCCACAGTGACAACGGCGGTTAAGTTCTCCGTTCTTGTCTTGAGACCCCGTAACATGGTAGACAGGCCGTTTCCACCTCCGATGGCTACTATCCTACGTCCATCAAAGCGCCGGCTCATATCTTCTTCCTCGTCATGTCCCGGTGGCTCTCACTGGCATTGTAACCTTTTTGGCGAATAAATTCTGCCAGCGCCCTGGTAAGGGCTACTGATCGATGCTGTCCGCCGGTACAACCCACAGCGATAACCAAGGAGGTCTTCCCCTCCTCCATATACAAAGGGAGGAGAAAACTCATCATCCCCTCTAATTGTGCCATGAAATCCTGTGTCTGCCGATAGCCGAACACAAAAGAGCGCACTCCTTCATCCAGCCCGGTCTGCTCCCGCAGCTCTGCAATATAATAGGGGTTAGGGAGAAATCGGGCATCGAACACCAGATCGGCCTCCATGGGCAGGCCGTATTTGAAGCCGAAGGACACAACACTGACGCTCATGCGCACCTTCTCCTCCCCACCTCCAAAGAGCCGCAGTACCTCCCCCCGCAGCTTTGCAAAGGAAAGGGAGGTAGTCTTGACGATGTAATCTGCCCGCCCACGCACCGGCTCTAAAGCAGAGCGCTCCCTCTCTACGGCTTGGGATAAAGACCTCTTCTCCCCCTCCAGTGGATGACTACGGCGTGTCTCTTTATAGCGCTGAATAATGATGTCAGTACTGGCCTCTACAAAGAGAATCTGGTAATTGCAAGACATAGCCTTCAGAGCATCTAAGGCCTCGAACAGGCCATCAAAAGTCTGCCCTCCTCGGATATCGCACACCAAGGCCACCCGGTCGTATTTTCCAGGGTTTGCCATACACAGTTCGGCAAACTTTGGGATAAGGGAGACAGGCAGATTATCCACGCAGTAAAACCCAATGTCCTCCATGATGGCAACCACGGAAGACTTACCCCCTCCAGACATGCCTGATACTATGATAAACTCCATAGTCTTATCCCCCAATGATCCTGACCTCCGGCTCCAGCTCCACCCCGGTCTGGTCAAAGACTCTCTTTTTCACTTGCTCCATCAGCTCCAGGATCTGGGCACAGGTAGCACCACCCCGGTTAACAATAAATCCAGCGTGCTTTTCCGATACCTGAGCCCCACCCACCCTCAGACCCTTAAGGCCACATTGGTCAATGAGCGCAGCGGCAAAATAGCCCTCCGGCCGCTTGAATGCGCTCCCTGCGCTTGGATACTCCAGCGGCTGCTTCTCCCGCCGCTGGGCCGCTATGCTGTCCATTTTGGCCCGGATGGCTGCAGACTCCCCAGGTTGCAGGGCCAAGTGAGCCTTCAGTATCAGCTTATCCCCACAGGAGAACAAACTCCGACGGTAGAAAAACTGGCAATCCGCCGCCGAAAGCTCCATTACCATCCCTTCCATTGTCACACAGGTCACCGAAAGCATAACCTGGGCCAACTCCCCACCGTAGGCTCCGGCGTTCATGGTGACCCCGCCTCCCAAACTTCCAGGAATTCCGTTGGCAAATTCCAAACCGGCCAATCCTTCTCTCTGGGCAAAGTAAGCCAGGCGGGTGAGCAGGATGCCGCTTCCCGCCACCAGAACATTCCCCTCTCGGCGAATCCCCCCCAGTCCGTCCACGGCCTTGATTACGAATCCCTCTATCCCGCTGTCAGCCACCAGCAGGTTGGAACCATTTCCCAAAAAAACTGGCCTGATTCCCAGTTGCGCCGCCCCTTTTACTGCGGCTAAAGCCTCTTCTTCCCTCTTAGGCAGGGCCATAAGGGTAGCCGGTCCTCCCACCCGAAACGTGGTGTGACGGCTCATAGGCTCCCCCTCCCGCAACTCCAAGGAGGGGGCCAGCTCTCTTAATGTTTCTTTCAGCGCTTGCACTTGAACCATGTCCGGCCTCCCGAGAAAATGTAACTATTCATTTGTTTATTATATCAAATTCTGACCCAGATTAGAAGTCTTAATAAAAGAAAAGGGCAGCCCTGAAGCCATGGACTTCACGTCTGCCCTTTTTAGCCTTCATAATGGGCCCCTTTTCCACTGTCATCTGACCTAATGCCTACTATGCCCACTCGGAGATACATTCATGATTATCAGAGATCTTCACCTATAAAAATACCCCCGACGATCCCCTTCTCCGATCCAACCACCACCTCCGTTTGATGGCATCCTCTCTATCAGCCTCAGTTCAGATTCGTGTACCCCATCAAATATTTATCTATCTGGCGGGCAGCCGCTCTTCCTTCCGCAATGGCCCACACCACCAGAGACTGTCCCCGACGCATATCTCCAGCGGCAAAAACTTTCTCCACATTAGTAGCATAAGATTCAGGAGCAGTTGCTACATTAGATCGACCGTCCAGTCGTACACCAAAGGCCTCCGCTACATAGGCCTCACTACCTAAAAATCCAGCGGCAATAAGCAATAAGTCACAAGGGAGCTCCTCTTGGGATCCGACCACTTCCTCCATGACCATACTGCCATGTTCCACCCTGGTTTCCACCTTCACCGTAACCACAGCCTTCAAATTTCCCTTGGCATCCCCTTTTAGCTCCTTTACAGTGGTCTGATAAACCCGGGGATCCCTTCCAAACAGAGCAATCGCCTCTTCCTGTCCATAATCAGTCTTGCACACCCGGGGCCACTGGGGCCAGGGATTATCCTCAGCACGCCGGTCAGGGGCTTTTGGCATCATCTCAATTTGCACCACGCTCTTGCAGCCGTGGCGGATAGATGTCCCCACACAGTCATTGCCCGTATCTCCTCCGCCAATTATGACTACCCGCTTACCCTTGGCCGAAATATAATTCCCGTCAGTCAAATCGCAATCCAATAAACTCCTGGTTGTAGCGGACAGAAAATCCACGGCAAAATGGACTCCCTTCAGTTCACGGTTGGTCACATTCAGGTCACGGGCTTGCTTGGCCCCGCAGCACAAAAGAACGGCATCATACTCACCCAGCAATTCTTCCGCCTTTATATCCCGGCCAATATCTACCCCAGTGCGTAACTCCACTCCCTCAGCCAGCAGCAACTCCACCCGCCGATAGACAACAGCCTTCTCCAGCTTCATATTGGGGATGCCGTACATGAGCAACCCCCCTGGCCGATCATCTCTCTCAAAGAGAGTTACCATATGTCCACGGCGGTTAAGCTGATCGGCGGCAGCCAGCCCCGCAGGACCAGAACCAACTACCGCAATCCGCTTGCCGGTGCGTACCTTGGGTGGCCGGGGAGCTATAAGACCCTTAGAGAACCCCTCCTCCACAATAGCCAGCTCATTGTCTTTAATGGTCACCGGATCACCGTTAAGGCCACAAGTACAAGCCGCCTCACATGGGGCGGGACATACCCGTCCGGTAAATTCAGGGAAATTATTGGTCTTGTGCAGGCGATCCAAGGCCATGTCCCCATTGCCAGTATAGAGCAGATCGTTCCACTCAGGTACCAGATTATGAAGGGGGCATCCGGTATACATCCCTCCCAGCTGCACTCCAGACTGGCAGAAAGGTACACCACACTCCATGCATCTTCCCCCCTGCCGACAGCGCTCCTGCTCCGGAAGCATAGGGTGAAACTCCTTCCAGTGCAAAATACGCTCCTTTGGAGGCTCAGCAGGATTCCCCTGACGCCGGTCCTCTAAAAATCCGGTTGGCTTACCCATCTAATCGTTCCCCTCCTTTCGTCATGGTATAAAAGGCTTCCACTTCCGCTTCATCCCGGCTCATGCCCCTCTGCTCAAACTGGGCAATGGTTCGGAGCATCTCATCATAGTCATAAGGTAAAATTTTTTTAAATTTAGGCAGGCTGTCCTCAAAAGACTCCAACACAGCCTTGGCTCTGGGGGAACCTGTGGCCCGTAAATGCCTTTCCAATAAGGTGCGTAGCTCCTCCTGGTCTTGCTTCTTCGTCACTGGCTCTATAGAAACCAATTCCTTGTTTACCCGCAGGTATAAATCCCGCCGTTCATCCCACACATAGGCGATGCCGCCAGACATACCCGCCGCAAAATTTTTACCTGTAGGTCCCAGTACTACTACCCGTCCGCCAGTCATATACTCACATCCATGGTCGCCAACACCCTCTACCACGGCCATTGCCCCTGAATTACGCACAGCAAAGCGTTCCCCCGCCATACCGTTGATGTAAGCGCTTCCCGAAGTAGCTCCATATAGGGCCACATTGCCAATAATGATATTATCTCCTGCCTGAAATTTAGATTCTCTGGGCGGATAAACCACCAGTTTACCACCGGACAGTCCCTTGCCAAAATAGTCGTTGGCATCCCCCTCCAACTCCAGGGTAAGGCCCTTGGGAATAAAAGCTCCAAAGGACTGACCACCCCCGCCGTTGCATTTGACGGCAAAGGTATCGTCAGCTAGACGCCCTCCATGTAAGCGAGTAATGTCCGAGCCCAAGATTGTCCCCAGCGTGCGGTCAGTAGAAGTAACAGAAACCTCAACCCGTGCCTTCTCCCCTTTTTCCAGGGCGGTTTTCAGCTTCTTTTCCAGCACCCGCAGATCTACCGTCTGCTCCAAATGAAAGTCATATGCATCGGCGGGATCAAAATGGGTTTTATGCTCATCTTTCACATAATGATTATTTAAAATAGCAGACAAATCCAAGGTGGCTGCCCGCTCATTGACCGCGCACTCCCGCATTTGCAGCAGATCAGTGCGCCCCACAAGTTCCTCTACAGTGCGTATCCCCAGTTTAGCCATATGCTCCCGCAGCTCCTGTGCTATAAAACGCATGAAGTTGACCACGTACTCCGGCTTACCCCTAAATCGCTTGCGCAGTTCTGGATTCTGGGTCGCCACCCCTACCGGGCAAGTGTCCAAATGACATACCCGCATCATTACACATCCCATGGTAACCAGAGGGGCAGTAGCAAATCCAAACTCCTCCGCCCCCAGCATACAGGCAATCGCTACGTCCCGACCACTCATCAGTTTGCCATCAGTCTCCACCACTACCCGGGAGCGCAATCCATTTTGAATGAGAGTTTGATGGGTTTCCGCCAGGCCCAGCTCCCATGGCAATCCAGCGTTATGAATTGAAGTTTTTGGTGCCGCACCAGTTCCCCCATCATGACCGGAGATAAGCACCACCTGGGCGCCTGCCTTGGCAACGCCGGCGGCAATGGTTCCCACACCAGACTCAGACACCAGTTTCACTGAGATACGAGCCTGACGGTTGGCATTTTTCAGATCATAAATCAGCTGGGCCAGATCCTCAATGGAGTAGATATCATGGTGAGGCGGCGGAGAAATAAGAGATACCCCAGGCGTGGAGTAGCGGGTCTTAGCAATCCAGGGGTAGACTTTTTTTCCCGGCAAGTGCCCCCCTTCCCCTGGCTTGGCTCCTTGTGCCATTTTAATTTGGATTTCCCGGGCAGAAACCAAATATTCACTGGTAACCCCAAAGCGACCGGAGGCCACCTGCTTAATAGCTGAACACCTGTCACTGTGCAGACGCTCTGGGCGTTCTCCCCCCTCACCGGAGTTCGATTTTCCTCCAAGCTGGTTCATCGCCTGGGCCATACACTCATGGGCCTCCTGTGAGATAGAACCGTAGGACATAGCCCCCGTCTTAAAGCGCTTGACGATAGAATCCACACTTTCCACTTCTTCCAGAGGAATCGGCTGATCCAGATACCTCATCTCCATCAGTCCCCGGAGGGTGTGGGGATTGGTTTCATCATCTACCAAGGCCGAATACTCCTTGAATAACTGATAATCTCCTCGCCGGGTAGCCTCTTGCAAGAGGTGGATCGTCTGAGGGTTATACATATGATCTTCCTGTCCAGAGCGAGCCTTGTGGCCACCTGTAGAGTCCAGAGCCTCATCCGTGCCCAGCCCCAAGGGATCGAAAGCCTTGGTATGGTTTTTATCCACCAGTGCCTCAATCTCCTCCAGGCCAATCCCCCCCACCCGGGAGACCGTATTGGTGAAATACTCGTCTACCACGTCTTTGGCAATACCAATTGCCTCAAAAATTTGAGCGGATTGATAGGATTGAAGGGTTGAAATACCCATTTTAGAAGAAATTTTCACAATTCCGTGGAGAACAGCTGAACAATAATCGTCTACGGCAGCGTGAAATTCTTTATCCAGCATACCCCTGTCAATCAGCGCTCCAATAGTTCGCTCAGCCAAATAAGGGTTGATGGCCCTGGCCCCGTAGCCCAATAGAGTGGCAAAATGGTGCACGTCCCGGGGCTCAGCCGACTCCAGAAGGACCGACACAGCAGTACGCTTCTTTGTCCGTACCAAGTGCCGCTCCATAGCTGACACTGCCAAAAGGGAGGGGATGGCCACATGGTTTTCGTCCACTCCCCGGTCTGAGAGAATGATAATATTTGCCCCGCTGCGAAAAGCCCGGTCAGCAGCGATGAACATCTGATTCAGCGCCCGTTTCAAGGGAGTATTTTTATAATATAAGATAGAGACAGTCTCCACATGGAATCCTGGCTTTTTCATAGCCCTGATCTTCATCAGATCTGACGAGGTGAGAATAGGATTATGGAGCTGAATCACCTTACAGTTATCCGCATTCTCCTCCAACAGGTTGCCGTCATCTCCAATATAGACGGTAGTATCAGTGACAATTTCCTCACGGATTGCATCAATAGGCGGATTGGTTACCTGGGCAAATATCTGCTTAAAGTAATGAAACAACGGCTGATCGTGAGAGGAAAGCACGGCCAGAGGGATATCCACCCCCATGGCTACAGTAGCCTCAGCCCCTGTCCTGGCCATCGGGAGAATGGTATCCTTCACGTCCTCATATGTATAACCAAAAGCTTTTTGCAGACGGGCAAGTTGATCCGGTTCATAGGTTTCCACTCGTTTATTGGGAATTGACAAATCCTTAAGCCTCACCAGATTACGATCCAGCCATTCACCATATGGGTTGCGGGCAGCATAAACCTCTTTGACCTCATCATTATCGATGATGCGGCCAGCCACCGTGTCCACCAGGAGCATCTTTCCTGGCTCCAATCGGGACTTTTTCACAATATGCCCCGGCTTTACCTCCAACACCCCTACCTCAGAGGAAAGGATAAGCTGGTCGTCATCGGTAATATAATAACGGGAGGGTCGCAGGCCGTTACGATCCAACACCGCTCCCACCAAATCACCATCGGAAAAAAGGATGGAAGCCGGGCCGTCCCAAGGCTCCATCATGGTGGCGTAATACTGGTACAGATCCCGCTTTGCTCGGCTGATGTTCTTATTATTACTCCACGGTTCCGGGATGGTAATCATCACCGCCAGCGGGAGATCCATCCCGCTCATAACTAAAAATTCCAAAGTATTATCCAACATGGCCGAGTCAGAACCCGCCACATTAACCACCGGAAGCACCTTATCAATCCCATTATCCCATACAGAGCTATACATGGTTTCTTCCCGGGCCAGCATACGATCGGCATTCCCCCGAATCGTGTTAATCTCCCCATTATGAAGAATAAAGCGATTCGGATGGGCCCGCTCCCAAGATGGGTTGGTATTGGTAGAAAAGCGGGAATGCACTAGGGCAATGGCACTTTGGTAATCCCTATCCTGAAGATCCAGGTAAAACCTGCGCAACTGTCCCACCAGGAACATGCCCTTATAGACAATGGTCCGGCTAGACAAGGAAGGAACATAGGTATTATTATTAGACTGCTCAAACACCCGACGGGCAATATACAGCTTTCGATCAAACGCCAGGCCCTTCCCAATCCCGGCTGGCCGTTTGACAAAGGCCTGCTCAATACAGGGCATCTTATTGAGTGCCTTTTGTCCCAGGATGTCGGGGTCTACGGGCACCGAACGCCATCCTAAAAACTCCATGCCTTCCTTATCCACAATAATTTCAAACATTTTTTTTGCCTGACTGCGTTTAAGCGGGTTTTGCGGGAAAAAGAACATACCAACGCCATAGTCTCTCTCTTCTCCGATTTCAAGATCCAGTTCGGCCGCCGCCTTTTTGAAAAAACGGTGGGATATTTGTAATAGGACACCTACGCCATCCCCCGTCTTACCCTCAGCGTCCTTTCCCGCCCGGTGCTCCAGTTTCTCTACAATCTTCAGTGCATCATCCACCGTCTGATGGGTCTGCTTTCCCTTAATATTCACTACCGCGCCGATGCCGCAGGCATCATGCTCAAAGATAGGGTCATATAGTCCCCTTTGCGGATAGCCTTCATGTCTTTGAATTTCCATTTTATATGCCCCCTTCAGGTGGAATCAGGCAGCCCCTCCCGCCTTTGTCTTATAAAATCTGCCGGATACGCTCCACCGCCTCGCTGGTTGCCTGTGCATCGCCAAAGGCAGTGAGGCGAATATAGCCCTCTCCAGAGGGACCAAAGCCCGCGCCTGGAGTTGTGACCACGCAGGCCTCCCGCAGCAGCTTATCAAAAAATGCCCAAGAGTCCATACCTTCCGGGGTACGAAACCAAACATAGGGGGCGTTGACACCACCATATACTGTCAGTCCAGCGGCGGATAGCCCCTCCCTGATGACTTTGGCATTGTTAAGATAAAAGTCAATCGTCTTTCTGATCTGCTTTTTTCCTTCTTCTGAGAAAGTTGCCTCCGCTGCCCGCTGAACCACATAGGGTACACCGTTGAACTTAGTACCCTGGCGGCGGTTCCACAGGGCATTGAGGGATGTTCCCTCCCGCTCCAGCTGCTTTGGTACCACTGCATAGGCACAGCGGGTTCCGGTAAAGCCGGCAGTTTTAGAGAAAGATCGAAACTCAATGGCACAGGTCTTGGCCCCTTCCACCTCGTAAATGGAGTGGGGTATGCCCGGCTCGGTGATAAAAGCCTCATAAGCCGAATCATAGAGGATAACGCTCCCATGGGCATTGGCATAGTCTACCCAAATTTTCAGCTGCTCTTTGGTCGCTGCTGTCCCAGTGGGGTTATTGGGGGAGCAGATATAGATTAAATCTGGAATTTTCTGCTTGGGTAGGTCGGGGAAAAAATCGTTTTCTGCCGTACAAGGCAAATATACCAAGCCGCTCCACTTTTCCCCGTCGTACTCTCCCACCCGGCCTGCCATGGCATTGGTGTCCACATAGACCGGATACACCGGGTCGCACACCGCCACCACATTATCCACCGAGAAAATATCCCCAATATTGCCGCAGTCGCTCTTTGCTCCATCGGAGACAAATATCTCATCATCGGCGATATCCACTCCACCGGCTTTGTAAGAATCCCGAATCGCAAAGCGCAGGAAATCATAAGCACAACAAGTCTCCTCACAATAACCCCGGAAGGTCTCCTTCCGCCCCATTTCCTGAGTAGCCTTACTCATGGCCTCCACCACGGCGGGAGCCAGCGGCTGGGTCACATCACCGATGCCCAGACGGATAAGGGGCATAGGCGGATTTTCAGCCGAAAATGCCCGCACCCGACGGCCAATCTCCGGGAACAGGTAGCCTCCGGGAAGTTTTAAAAAATTTTGATTAATATGGGCCATCTTTGCTCCTCCCTTTTTTCGTCAGTCAAGTAACTGCCCTTCAAACACGGTGACAGCGGGGCCAGTCATATAAATATGGTCATTCTCCTCCCAGCGAATTTCCAAATCTCCTCCTAGAAGATGGACGGCGACATGGCGCTCTACCAATCCCTGAGACGCAGCAGCGGCCACGGCTGCGCAAGCCCCGGTACCACAGGCCATTGTCTCTCCACTCCCTCGCTCCCACACCCTCATATTCAAGTGGGTGCGATCCAAAACCCGAATAAACTCTGTGTTCGTGCGGTTTGGGAAGTGGGAACAAAACTCAAACTCAGGCCCAATGTCCTCCAGGTCTAATCCCTCAATCTCATCCTGAAAAACCACCAGATGAGGATTACCCATGGAAACCGGAGTTCCCGTGTAGGCTTTTCCCTTTACATCAAGCCGGATAGCAGACTCCAAAACTGGGCTGCCCATATCCACCGTTACTGCGGATACCT
Source organism: Oscillospiraceae bacterium (assembly GCA_045543215.1). Taxonomy (GTDB): domain Bacteria; phylum Bacillota; class Clostridia; order Oscillospirales; family Oscillospiraceae; genus DXYV01. Next base: position 1,710 of record JAZQMD010000100.1, on the reverse strand, counting down.
GACCATCGGACAATGACAGCAGCAAGTCCTTAATCCCCCCTAGGGTTTCCACCGTCAGGGCAGCCTTGGTTACCAGTCCCTTATCATAGACAAATTTACCTAGACAGCGAATGCCGTTTCCGCACATCTCACCTTCAGAACCGTCAGCGTTAAACATTCGCATACGGAAATCCGCCTTGTCTGAGGGACAGATGCAAATGAGCCCATCACTGCCCACACCAAAGTGTCGATGGGATACCCGGCGGGCCAGGGCGGGCAAATCCTCAGGCTGGGATTCGGTACAGTCTATATACACATAATCATTTCCCAGTCCATGCATTTTGGTAAAATGTAACATACACACTACCTCCTTGTAATGTGAAGAAAAAGAGAGATGGCGCTATTCCTCCGTCAAAACCATGCGCGCAGTATCGGTTAGCTTAATGCCGTTATCCATGCTCCGTTTTTGAAGAAAACGGTGAGCTTCTCCCTCTGTCATACCGTGTCGGCCCATCAGTATCCTTTTTGCCTGCTCCACCAGATTCTGTTCCTCCTCTGTACGCCGATGCCTATGCCCCGTCATTACCCCATGACTAAGCTGGAGCAGCATACGAACAGAATCCAGCAGGTCGCTTTTTTTCATCGGGGCCGCTAACTTGAAAAGGGACTCACCCTCCACCATCTCCAACTGACCTTGCACGGCGACCATCAGCATGGCACAATCGTCAGGCAGGTCGCTGCGCAAGGACTCACAAGAACCGTCAGACAATTTAAATCCGCATATAATGGCAGACAGATTCATTTTATAAACCAGCCGCTTAACCTCCGCTGTGGAGCGGCAGATGATGCAGGCTGCCACCCCTGCCGACTCCAGGGTTTCCTTAATCTTTTTTGCGTTACTCTCACGTTCAAAAGCGACAATTACCTGTTCCATGCCAGCTCCCTCCCTTTTAGGCGGTCGAGCCAGCCCCTCCCGAAACCGGCCGCTGGCAGGGCATTATTCTACTTTTTAATAATTCATGATGTACTTATCCCGCTCCCAGCTGGACACGCGGGTGCGATACTCATCCCACTCCGCTTCCTTGCCCGCAATATACTGACTGGAGACATGCTCGCCAAGGGTATCCAAAATAAGCTTATCCTTCTTTAGGTAAGCCAAGGCCTCTTCTAGAGAGCCCGGTAAGCTATCAATTCCCTTGCGTTTACGTACAGAGGCGGACATAGCGAAGATATTTTCGGTAATCTCAGGCGGTGTAGTCATTTCCTTCTCAATTCCATCCAGGCCGGCAGCCAGACACACCGCCAGACACAGGTAGGGGTTTGCTGCAGGATCAGGGCAACGCAACTCTACACGGGTTGACTGCCCCCGGGCAGCTGGGATGCGGATAAGTGCAGACCTATTGGATGCTGACCAGGCCAGATAACAAGGAGCCTCATAACCTGGAACCAGGCGCTTGTAAGAGTTGACCAGGGGATTTGTCACGGCAGCCATTCCCTTCATGTGCGCTAAAATACCGGCGATGAAGTAATAGGCCTCTTTTGACAGCTTACGCTCATCATTCTCATCATAAAACACGTTTTTACCGTCCCGGAAAAGAGACATATTGATGTGCATGCCCGAGCCGTTAATGCCGAAAATGGGCTTAGGCATAAACGTTGCATGCAGTCCGTTTTTCTGAGCCAACGTTTTTACCGCCAGTTTGAAGGTCATGACCTTATCAGCACACTCCA
>JAZQMD010000099.1:0-9142 GCA_045543215.1 Oscillospiraceae bacterium | reverse complement strand
ACTTGGGGGCTTATTTTAAGATACGGCTGTTCAGACTAATTGCATCGGACAATGCAGGAGGCGGTCTTTCCTGAAGAGTCGGTGACGGTGATCGTGCACTTGCCTGTTCCAACTTTGGTAACCTTGCCGCTGTTATTCACCGTAGCCACGCTGGTATCTGAGGAGGACCAGGACAATGTGCCTGTAGCCCCGGTGACCTTAAAGGTATAGGAGGACCAAGTATTGTTTAGGGTAAAGTCCTCCCGGCTCAAAGCCAGGCTGTCATCCAACGTGGAAGCTGAGGGGGCCGTGCTGGCCTGGGTAGGGGCCTCCGATTGAGAGGTTACTGAGCAGATAACCCGACAGGATTTGGAATAGCCGCTGGGAAGGGTAGCAGTAATGGTACACTGGCCCCGCCCTACGGCGGTGACCAATCCGGAACTACTTACTGTAGCCACATTAGTGTCCGATGAGGACCAAGTGACGGTTCCAGTGGACCCAGCAGGAGTAAAGGCGACAGAAATTTGTACGGGCCTGGGGTATCGATCACTGATGGTGAAGTCAGCCGGTGATAGGGTGAAACCGGTAGCCTGTCCGGAGGGGACGCTTGCACTGGGGGTAGGTGAGATGGAGGGTTCCGGTGAGATGGAGGGTTCTGGTGAGATAGAAGGTTCTGGTGAGATAGAGGGTTCTGGTGAGATAGAGGGTTCTGGTGGGGCAAAGGGAGGAGGGCTGCTTGGTGGGGCTTGAGTTTGTTCACCGCTGAGAGGCACTTGGACAGAGCCTCGATCCACCATAGGGATGATTACCTTGGTGATAATCAGGGAGGCAGCCAAGATAATTACAAGGGTAAAGATGAAGCTGGCAATGCGCATGGGAGAAATGCTGCTCTTTTGCTTATATGGCATGGTGATAAGGTTGCTGGCCAAACGCTTGCCGCCCTTAGATTGCTGGGTAGTTTCCTCCTGCTCCGGCTCGTCAAACACGAAGCCGCCGTCAAAAACGTAGTCATCCCCCCGCCTTGGTTGGGGAATGGACTGGGTTTGCCCCATAGAGTTGGGCTTTGTACCGCAGAAGGGGCAACTCTTATAGGTGGCGCTGAAATCCTCGCCGCAGAAATCACAACAGATCAGCTCACTACGGGTACCGTGAGTTTTTATTGGGGACATGTATCCGGTTCCTCCTGAATGATGGAAGTTTCTTTATAAGAATACACGTTTTGACTGGTTTCGTCAATGGTTTTTGGATTATGTCTACCGAAAAAACAGATTTTAGCCTAAAAAGAATCTTGAGTTGTATCCAGTTTTACGTATTTTAAAGTAATAAATGCGGTTGAAAATCAGCAATACTGATTGGATAAAGGAGGAAAGCTCCTCTTCACTTGACCGGAGAAGTGGTAGCCGATATAATAAATGTGCCAAAGAAAGGAAGTGCTTTTCCATGCACAATCCAATGTCTGCTTCTGCTGTCCATAAGCAGTATGATGAAGGAATCTCCGCCTTTCGCCGTCATCTTCCAGATCCAACCATCCGGATCCTTTTTAACCGGGAAGTTGACCCCTTTATGCGTCAGTGCGCCAAGGGGGTGTGGAAGGAGGAGGGAGAATTGACCCCACTTCATGTGGAGTATTATAATGCCATCTATTGTAAGGGTAATCCAGTGCCAACGATTCTCTTTTGGGATTTGGCTAACCAAGTGGAGGAATACACCGGCTTTGCCCTGCCTGGCTTTTTTCGCAGACTAGTGGAGTATGATCTGCGGTTCGGTCGGGCATCCAGCCGCAGGTTTGTGGATGTATTTACACTGATGCTGCTCCTTTTCGCTGCAGCCGACGGAGTAGTAAGTGAGAGAGAGGCGGGGTTTGTAAACGCTTGCGCTGATTTTATGACTGTTTATTGTAACCAGTCAGGGGTCAAGAGTGGAAAGGCACAGCTGAAGGTGGAAGAATTTATTACCAGGGAGGAAAAGGGGGGACCAGCAAGATCAAATCGGGAAGTGGAGCAAGCATCAACCCCGGTGTTGCAGGCCGGGAGGGAGGTGTTACAAGCCGCACAACAGGAAGATGCCGGGATAGAGCCAAAGCAGTCTCTGGAGGATCTGCTGGTTGAGCTGGATGACCTGTGCGGGCTGGAAGAGGTCAAGAGGGATGTGAAAAGCCTTGTCAACTTAGTAAAGGTAAGCAGGCTGCGCCAGGAGGCTGGATTGCCTGTTCCTCCTATGTCCCTCCATCTGGTGTTCATGGGAAATCCGGGCACCGGAAAAACCACTGTAGCCCGTCTGTTGGCCAAGATATACCGTGCCATTGGGGTGCTCTCCAAGGGACAGTTGGTGGAGGTGGACCGATCTGGATTGGTGGCTGGTTTTGTGGGTCAGACCGCCATTAAGACCAAAGAGGTTATACAAAAGGCTCTGGGAGGTGTGCTTTTTATTGATGAGGCCTATGCGTTAGCAAACCAGGAAAGCCCTAATGACTTTGGAAAAGAAGCCATTGAGACTCTATTGAAGGCAATGGAAGATAATCGATCCGACCTGGTTGTAATTGTGGCTGGATACACTGAGCCTATGAGAAAATTTATCCAGGCAAACCCTGGTTTGGAGAGCCGATTTAATAAATATTTTTACTTTGATGATTATACCGGTGAGCAGCTTATGGAAATATTTCATTCCATATGTAAAAAGAATGGTTATGCTATAGAGCGGGAGGCAGAGAAGGTGATTGCTCATGTTTTTGAGCATATGTATGAAGGGAGAGATGAAAGCTTTGGAAATGCTCGGGATGTGAGGAATGTGTTTGAGCGGGCCGTATCTCGCCAATCAAACCGGGTGGCAGAGTTAGAAGCCCCTACAAAGCAAGATTTAATGGTGCTCACGGAAGCTGATTTGGATTTAGTGGAAAGTGAGGAAGGGTAAAGATAAAGCAGAGAGAGGAGGACAATCGGAAGTTTTACTGTTCTCCCTCTTGCAAACCGGATGGAAATGGTGTATAATGTGTAAAGCAAGACCCGCCGGTGTGATGGAATTGGTAGACGTAGTGGACTCAAAATCCACCGCTGGAGACAGCGTGCCGGTTCGAGTCCGGCCACCGGCACCATAACTGAACCGACAGTTGATACAATTATCGACTGTCGGTTCGTTACTTTTATGCGAAAAATCGCTGTCATATCAAGGCTTTTTCGTTTGGGAATGCACCCATTCAACTGCTGGCCCTCAAAACAGGAAAAATGTTGCTATCGTTGGATTTTCGGTTGCTCAAAACTATCCTTTTAAACTAGAGGAAATCTGATGAAAAAGATCTTCTTGCTCTATCCCTGGTATTTGTACTGGTACTATCTTCCTGTAGCGGACAGACCAACAAAATCAGTCCAAATGATGAACTCGTGGTCGAAGATAATTAGAATTATTGGGGGGACATGCCCCAGCTAGACCGCGCGGCGTTTAAGACCGTATCCAATATTGATACCTTAATTATGGACTGTCAGATGCGCTCTATTCGTGGTAAAGCAATAATTTCAAGCTCACAAAGCCAGTATACCAAGAGTCTTATATATCTTATATAATTTTATTGGTAAAATACATTGGATTACGTGACTGATATTGCACCATCTACTACAACGTATTATTGATATATTTCTGCACAAATACACTTATGAGAATTGCTTTTTCATAAAAAAATGATAATATAGAAGTAACTAATTGATAGCTGCAACTACTTTTTGGTAAAGATCTTCTCCGACTGCGCCTTACTTTGTATGGGGTGCAGCTTCATAGCCCGGAGGGGATGGGGACAGACTGAGGATGCTTTGGAGGGTGGCATGAAAAAGCCTGCATTAATTGTTATGGCTGCCGGGATGGGCAGCCGCTTCGGTGGACCTAAGCAGATTACGACGGTGGATTCGGAGGGACATATTATCATTGATTTTTCCCTGTTTGATGCATGGCGGGCAGGATTCCGGGACGTGGTCTTTGTTATTAAGGAAGAGACTGAAGCTGAGTTTAAAAAGAGAATTGGCAGAAGGATGGAGAGGTATTTTAACGTGTCCTATGTTCATCAGCGGCTGGATCTGTTGCCGAAAGGATTTTCTCTCCCTGAAGGGCGGACTAAGCCGTGGGGGACAGGACATGCAATCGCTTGTTGCCGCGGTGTGGTGGATGGGCCGTTTGCAGTAATTAACGCAGACGATTTTTATGGCAGGATGGCATTTGCTCAAATCTATGACTTTCTAAGGGCAAACACGGACGACAATCGCTATGCCATGGTGGGCTACCGTATACGCAACACGGTCACGGAGCACGGTTCGGTGGCGCGGGGGGTTTGCCAAATAGCTGACGGCCTGTTAAAGGGGATCACGGAGCGGATAAATATCATTCGCCAGGGGGAAGACGCAGCTTTTTCTGAGGATGGTGGAAAGAGCTATACAACCATTCCCGGGGACACTATTGTCTCTATGAATCTATGGGGTTTCTCTACTCGGTTCATTGACGAGTTATGGCGGCGTTTTCCAATGTATCTAGAAAAAAATATTCCCGTAAACCCAATGAAGTGCGAGTATTTCCTCCCTGCTGTGGTCAACCAGCAGCTGGATGACGACAGTGCCGTGGTACAGGTTCTACCCTGTGAGGAGACTTGGTACGGTGTAACCTACCGAGAGGATCTGAAGTCCGTTCAGGAAGCCATTGAGAGAATGAAACGACAAGGCGTTTATGAAAAGGAACTATGGGTATCAATGGAGTGCTGAAGGAAGCTTTGAGCGGATGTTGTCTGGTTTTTCAAGTGGAAAAGATTGTTGAGGAGGGGCTCATATGACCGTACTTGTGACCGGTGGGGCCGGATACATTGGAAGCCATACCTGTGTGGAGTTGCTCCAACGGGGGATGGATGTAATTGTGGTAGATAATTTGGTTAATAGCAACGCCAAGTCTATAAGCAGGGTAGAGGAGATTACCGGGAAGAAAATGACGTTTTATCAGGCCGATGTGTGCAATCAGGAGGCGTTGGAACATATTTTTAATACCCACAGTATCCATTGTGTTATCCATTTTGCGGGGCTAAAAGCGGTGGGAGAATCGGTTTCCATGCCCCTTGAGTACTATCATAACAACTTGTTTTCCACAGTAACCCTCTGCCGGGCCATGGGGGAGCATGGGGTAAAAAATATTGTCTTTTCATCCTCTGCCACCGTCTACTCCGGGGATAACGAGGTTCCTCTGAGGGAGGAATCCCGCACTGGCATGTGCACGAATCCATACGGTTGGACGAAATATATGTCGGAGCGGATTTTGAAAGACACCGCTAAGGCAGACCCCGAATGGTCAGTGGTTTTGCTGCGCTATTTTAATCCGATTGGAGCCCACAGCAGCGGATTGATCGGGGAGGACCCTAGGGGTGTGCCCAATAATCTGATGCCATTTATCTCACAGGTGGCGATTGGGCGGCGAGAGAAACTGAGCATCTTTGGAAATGATTATGAAACTCACGACGGCACCGGTGTGCGCGACTATATCCACGTGGTGGATCTGGCACGGGGCCATGTGGCGGCCATCGATTATATGAAGGCGCACAAGGGGGAGAGCGTATTTAACCTAGGTACCGGTGTGGGATATAGCGTGCTGGACATGGTACGTACCTTCGAGCGGGTCACGGGACAAAAGGTGGCCTATCAGATTGCTCCCCGTCGGCCTGGGGACCTGGGGATTGTTTATGCCAGTCCGGATAAAAGTGCCAAACTCCTGGGGTGGCGGGCTGAGTATAATTTGGAGGATATGTGCCGGGACACATGGGCTTGGCAGAGTAAGAATCCAAACGGGTATGGGGACTAAAGGGCCCGGGATATGTAAGAAAATCTGAAGGTATGAAATAAGCTGTGAAAAGGCCCGTGGATTGCTCCACAGGCCTTTTTTAAGAGGAAATTCATCAATCAAAGAGTAGTCGACCAAAATCCTGCCGACGGTGGAAGTCGGGTTTATGAGCGCTCATGGGGTTCCAGGAGAGATGGTGGGGATGGGGAGTTTTGTCGCCGCATTTGTAGAAGTTGCCCTCTGCCGCTCCGGACAAAGAAAAAGCGGGAAAATACATGCGCACAAAGGAAGATGGGATGGAAAAGCAGATCCCCCAGCCATTTTGGGTAGAAAAAGGCTGAACCTGGAACAGGGTGGAGGCCTGTTTGGGAATTTGGCGCACGCGGGTGGGCCTCAGTCCCCCGAACCCGAGGTAAAGGGTACCCAGTGGATTAAACTCAAAATTGAAGTAGCGCTCATCCGATGGATCGGGGGCAAAAAAGAACTCCAGGCAGCTGTCGTTGCATACTTGAGATAGGGGATCGGTGAGTGTGGCGAGGATCGGGGTTTCCTTCGCTTCCATGCGGACAAAGAGTGTCTGGCCGTTGTGTACGGTCTGAACCTGTGCCGAAACAGGGCATTCCGGAAGCCAGCCCACATGAGTGAGGTCAACCTTGGGGATGGTGTCCCAGCAGGGATGCTCCTGGCGCAGGATGGTGTAAGTATTCATAAAGGCTCCTCCTGTGACATGAGATGGTATCCACCGCCAGACGGTTTCCCTCTGGCGGTGTAAGGTTTCCCGTGTAGCAAATGGAAGGTTGTGTATAGTTTAACATAGCGCAGGCCTTGTTTCCAGTAGGAGCGCTATTTTGAAAATGGGGCTTGCCACTTACTGCCGAAACCTTATATAATGTATAAAAAAGGATGCGGGCGACGGTTTAGGCCCACAGAAACAAATCCGTCTGTTCGTATAAGGATCAAAGGGGAAAGATGGTTGAAAGGAGGAGCCAATGCGCATCCTGGTGGTGGAGGACGAGCGGGATATGAACCGGCTTATTGTGAAGACCCTAAAAAAAGCTGGATACAGTGTGGATGGTTGCTTTAATGGGGAGGAGGCCCAGCTTCATATAATGGGGGCGGAGTACGATGCCATCCTCTTAGACGTGATGATGCCACAAAAGGACGGTTATGAGGTAGTACGGGAACTGCGGGAACAGGGGGTGGATGTGCCTGTTTTGTTTTTGACTGCAAGAGATACGGTGGCAGATCGGGTGAAGGGGCTGGATCTGGGTGCAGATGATTATTTGGTTAAGCCGTTTCATTTTGATGAGCTGCTGGCTCGTATCCGGGCCATGACCCGTAAATATGCAGGTAGCCGGAGCAACTGCTTCACGGTTGGAGACTTAATCCTGAATGCGCAACAGAGAACGGTGACCCGGGACGGGGAAGAGATCGCCCTTCTACCCAAAGAATTTTCCATTTTAGAATATATGATCCGTAACCAGGGGGTGGTTCTTTCCCGGGAGCAGATTGAGGATCGGATTTGGAACTACGAGTACTCAGGCAGCTCTAACAATGTGGACGGCTATATGAGCCGATTGCGCAAGAAGGTGGATGGAGGCTGTGAAGTTAAGCTCATCCACACCATCCGGGGGGTTGGCTGGGTGCTCCGTGAGGAGAAGCTGTCTCAGGATAGCGGGCGAAGGGAAGGCGGTGAGTCATGAAAAGGCTGTCCATTAAGGTCAGGATCACCGTTTGGTATACCATGCTGCTTACCATAATGGCGTCCCTTTTGCTTGTTTTTATGTTGTCCATCAGAAATACGGTAGTGATCCAGACTGCCATGGAACAGATATCCCAGACCGTGCGCAGCAACCTGGGGGAGGTGAGTATAGTAGAGGGCAAGCTCCAGCTGGGAAATGCCTTTAGCTTTCATCAAAACGGGGTATATACTTTGATATACAGTAAGAGTGAGGCCCTGCTGGCAGGGCAGGTTCCCCTAACGTTCACCTCTGCGGTGGAGCCTTTCCGAAACGGGCTTACCCGTCCGGTGGAGGTTCAGGGATATCGTTATTATGTAATGGATCTATGGCTTCCCTTGGACTGGGAGATCGGCGTATGGGTGCGGGGGCTGATGGAGGCGCCTGAGGCGGAGCAGTCCACCGGGAATTTGTTACGGGTGACAGTAGTTGCTTTGCCTGTTTTTCTCTTACTGGCCGGACTGGGTGGATATTGGATTGCCAAGCGGGCCTTCCGCCCTTTGGACAGTATTACTGCGGCGGCTGCTGCTATCAATGAGGCCAGGGATTTATCGGGCCGCATTGCGCTCCCGCCGGGGAAGGATGAATTTTCCCGCCTAGGCTACACTTTTGACCAAATGTTTGAGCGGTTGGAAAAGTCCTTTGAAGCGGAAAAGCAGTTTACCGCTGATGCCTCCCATGAGCTGAGAACCCCGGTGTCAGTAATCAAGGGTGCCTGTGAGTATGCAGAGAAGTTTGACGAAACTGAGGAGGAGCGGCGGGAGACAATTGAGATGATCCACCGGCAGGCGGATAAGATGTCGGCGATCATTTCCCAGCTGCTGAGTATGACCCGGTTGGATCAGGGATCCGAGACAATCCGACTGGGGGAAGTGGATCTGGCTGGATTGGCCCGTGAGGTCTGCCGGGACCCGGTCTTTGACGCTAGCCACCTTACTCTGGAGATGGAGGATGGCGTGAACGTTCGGGCTGACCGGGGGTTAATGTCCCGCCTCATCCGTAACCTGGTGGAGAACGCTTTTAAGTACGGTAAGCCAGGTGGGCAGGTCTGGGTGAGCGTAGCCCAGGAAGGGGAGAAGGCCATTCTCCGGGTACGGGACGATGGGGTTGGCATTGCCCGGGATCAGCAGGAGAAAATATGGCAACGCTTTTACCAGGTGGATCCTGCCCGCAGCGGGGGAAGCGGAGCCGGGCTGGGATTAGCTATGGTACTCCAGATTGCCCGGGCCCACGGTGGACAGATGGAGGTGGAGAGCGTGCCTGGACTGGGAAGTGCCTTTACATTATATCTTCCTTTGAACAGTATAAGCATTTAAAAGGAGGGGGGGTGGTCGCTCTCCTTGGCATATATATGACAAAGGTGCTAAAAGTCAAGAATAAAAGCAGAAAAAAATAAAAAATTTTTTATTTCCTCTTCAAGGCGATTCCGCAAGGTATCTGTTAAACAGATTTGCCGACGTTTCGAAGCCCCGCACTTTGTGTGGATAGTTGTTGAGCCACTCTTCAACTTTTCGAATGTATGCGGCGGTCACTTTGCGGAAGTCCGTTCCCTTAGGCAAGAAGCGCCGGATCATTTTGTTTATATTCCCGTTCGTCCCTCTCTCGTATGCGCTGTACGGATTGCAGTA
>JAZQMD010000098.1:0-5172 GCA_045543215.1 Oscillospiraceae bacterium | reverse complement strand
GTGGCCATCTGCGAACAGATGGAGGATCCTTCAGCTACCAAGGGGCTGGTGGATCGGGACGTGATCCGTATCATTACTCCCGGAACCGTCATGAACTCCTCTATGCTGGAGGATGGAGAGAACAACTTTATTTGCGCCATCTATTTGGACGCAGTTGAGTTGGGCGCCGCCTTCTGCGACCTGACCACCGGGGAGTTTCTGGTCACCTCCTTCTCTGGCCCCAGTCGGATGGATCAGCTATACAATGATCTGGGCCGCTTTATCCCCCGGGAGGCAGTTCTCTCCGATGAGGCGTTTCAAGATATCAACCTGCTGACCTTACTGAGAAACCGCCTCAACTGCGTATGCGAGAACGGCGGGGAGTCCCGCTTCCAAGCGGATAGCGCCTGGGCTATGTTAAAAGAACAGTTTCATACTGGCCTGGAAGACTTTCCCCCCGGTGAGGTGGCCCCCATCCAGGCGGCGGCTGGATTACTCTCCTATCTGGTGGAAACTCAAAAGACCGATTTGTCCCACCTCACTACCATTACCTGGTATTTTGGTGGACATTACATGGAGCTGGACTTTACCGCCCGTCAAACCTTAGAGCTTACTGAGACCCTGCGCGGCAAGGAGAAAAAAGGCTCTCTTTTGTGGGTTCTGGACAAGACCCGTACCGCCATGGGCTCTCGCTTACTGCGCCAGTGGCTTCAGCGCCCACTCCTCTCCCCGGCTCGCATTGAGGAGCGTTTGGCTGCTGTATCCTCCCTGGCAGGAAATTCCATTTCGCGGGAAGAAATTATGGCTGCCCTAAGGGGAGTCACTGATTTGGAGCGGCTTATCGGACGCGTTGCCTACGGCTCTGCCGGAGGACGGGACTTGGTCGCTCTGGCCTCAGGCCTGTCTCGCCTGCCCACCCTACGCACTCTGATTGCCCCCCTATCTGCCCCACTCCTGTCCCAAACTGCGGAAGAGCTGGACGATTTACCCCAACTATGTTCCCTCATCTTCTCAGCCATTGTGGACGAGCCTCCCGTGTCCGTCCGGGAAGGAGGAATTATCCGCAGGGGGTTTGACCAGCAGATCGATCACCTACGGGACGTAATTGAAAACGGGGCGGCTATGGTGGCCGCTATGGAGGCCCGTGAGAGGGAAAAAACAGGCATCAAGTCCCTGAAAGTAGGATATAACAAAGTATTTGGCTATTACATTGAGGTGTCCAAGTCCTACTACTCCCTGGTTCCCGACGGCTATGTACGTAAGCAGACCCTGACCAACTGCGAGCGATTCATTACCCAGGAACTGAAGGATTTAGAACACCAGATTCTCTCCGCCCAGGACAGGATTGCCACCTTAGAATACGAATGCTTTCTTCAAGTACGCCAAGCAGCTGCTGACCAGGTAGCTGCCATCCAACATTCCGCCGGGGCAGTAGCCCGACTGGACGTACTGTGCTCTTTTGCCGACCTATCTGCCTCCAACAATTACTGCCGACCCACAGTTAATTTGGGAAACTGTATTGAGATTCAGGAAGGGCGCCATCCCGTGGTGGAAAAGGTATTGAAGGATACCCTCTTCGTTCCAAACGACACTATGCTAGACGCTGGTGATAACCGCCTTGCCATTATTACCGGGCCCAACATGGCTGGCAAGTCTACCTACATGCGCCAGGTGGCCCTCATTACCCTCATGGCCCAAATAGGCTGCTTTGTCCCCGCCAAATCAGCCCGCATCGGAGTAGTAGACCGGGTTTTCACCCGAATTGGGGCTTCTGACGACCTTGCTGGAGGATCTTCTACCTTTATGGTTGAGATGACTGAAGTGGCTGATCTGCTCAAAAACGCTACCGCCAAAAGTCTACTTATCTTGGATGAAATTGGCCGAGGTACATCTACCTATGACGGCATGGCCATCGCCCGCTCGGTGCTTGAGTTCTGTGCCGACAAAAAACGTCTGGGGTGCAAGACCCTCTTTGCCACCCATTATCATGAGCTTACCACGCTGGAAGGCCAATTAACCGGGGTAAAAAATTACAACATTTCCGCAAAAAAGCGAAAAGACGAAGTCATCTTCCTGCGTAAAATTGTCCCTGGCAGGGCCGACCAAAGCTACGGCATCGAGGTGGCTAAGCTGGCTGGGGTTCCAAACCATGTCATTGACCGGGCCAGGGATATTTTAGCTGAGTTAGAGTCCCAAGGATTTGTACCACAATCCCCCCCCTCGGCCACCCAGAAGGAGCAGATCTCTCTGGGTGACCTTGGCGCCACCGCCGTAGCTGACACGCTGAGGAATATCTCCGTGGAGACCCTCACCCCCATTGAGGCAATGAACTTACTTTATGAGCTAAAGCAGAAGTTATAAAGTCCGGCAAAAACCTGGAAGGAGAGACCTCCATGCGGTACCACGGAAAACAGCAAAACCAATACATGAGTTCCCGCGAGCGGGCCAGGGGCTGGATGTTTTTGGCTGTGTTTGTACTAGTCCTCCCCCTTCTCATGGGAATCTTTCAACGGCTCATAGGTGGGATTCTTCCCATTGCCGAGGCCAGCGTGATATACTACCTGCTATCAGTTAGCATAATGTTTTTGCTGTTCTGGGCCTACTTAAAAAATAATTTCCAGCTTTTGTTGAATAATTTGTCAAAAAGCCTTTTTTTCAGCTTTTCTGGATTGATTGGGGCTACGCTTCTTCAAATACCGATCATGCTCATTCCATATCCGGTGAATAATCCTAATACCGTTATCTATCCCGAGCAGCTTTCTCTCTCTCCCTTTGCTACGATTCTGATACTAATCGGCCTTATGCCTGTGGTAGAGGAAGTGCTTTTCCGGGGGCTTATATTTGCTTCTATTCATCCATACAGCCGCTTTGTATCCTGGATAGCGTCCTGCGTGGCCTATTGTCTATTTGCCGTATGGCAATTCGTCTTTTCCTACAACCAGACCGACCTTCGTTATCTGCTGCTTGCCATACAGTATCTTCCTATGTCCATTGCCCTGACCTGGTGTTACGAACAGGCAGGCACCATTTGGTCGTCAGTGATTCTTCACGCCACATTCAATGCCATCTCCCTGTTTTTTATGGTCCGTTAAAGAAAGGAGGGCGCTATGCCCACAATCAAACAACTGGATCCCCATATAGCTAATTTGATTGCCGCCGGCGAAGTAGTAGAACGTCCTTCTTCTGTAGTCAAGGAACTTATGGAAAACGCCATCGATGCAGGAGCAGCCCATCTTACCGTAGAGATTTCCCATGGAGGCATGTCCCTCATCCGAGTCACTGATGACGGTTGCGGTATCGCCGCCAATCAGGCCCACACCGCCTTCCTGCGCCATGCCACCTCCAAAATTTCCAATGAATATGATTTGGAGGCCATCGGTACTCTTGGTTTTCGAGGGGAAGCCCTGGCCGCCATTGCTGCAGTCTCCCGGGTGGAACTGCTCACCCGCACCACAGACTCCACTCTGGGTACTGCCCTTACTCTGGAAGGGGGCACAGTGGTACAACAGGAGGAGGCCGGTTGCCCCTCGGGTACAACCTTGGTGGTTCGTGACCTGTTTTTTAACACCCCTGCCCGTCTAAAATTTATGAAGCGGGATCAGGCCGAGGGGGCTGCCGTGTTCGCCGTAGTCCAACGGGAGGCTCTGTCCCACCCGGAAGTGGCGGTAAAGTTTATCCGGGACGGCAAGCAGGAGTTCCTTACTCCCGGAGATGCTCAATTAAAAAGTGTTCTCTATGCCGTTTTTGGCCGGGACATAGCCCTTGGCTTTACCCCAGTGAAGAGCTCAGGAGATGGTATGGAAGTCGGTGGCTTTGTCTCTTTGCCAACCTGCTGTCGGGCCAGCCGAAGCTATCAGCACTTTTTTGTCAACGGTCGCTATGTAAAAAGCCGTTTAATGCAGACTGCGGTGGAGGAAGCTTATAAAAATCAGAAGATGGTAGGTAAATTCCCCGGCTGTGTTCTCCATTTCACCTGCAAGCTAAACAGTGTTGACGTAAATGTCCACCCCACCAAGATAGAGGTAAAATTTGCGCAGGAACGACAGATATTTTCCTTTATTTACCATGCAGTACGATCCACCTTAGAGCGCGACTATACCCGCCCTTCTGCACTGGTAGGCAAACCAAAAACCCCTAATATTTTCCCCCAAAATTACGCCCCCTCTTCCATGCCTAAAGCAAATTTGGAAACAGCAAAACAAGCCCTTATCCTAAACACTCCCGTCCCACCTTTAACATCACTTCTCTGTCAGCCTTCACACTCCATCCCAGAGCCAATTGCTGTCCCTTACTCAGCTACTCTCCCTCATCAACCCCGGCCAGGTTTCCGCCCTGCCGCCCGAGCTGTCAACATTGCTCCGCCTGGGGACGACTTTGATCAGGTCTCTGAGAAAGCATCTACTACTCCTGTCCAATCTTGTCCCCCCCTCCATGAGCCTCCTTCCCAAACCACTTTCATTTCGGATCCTTCTCCTCAAGAGCCTGAACCTACCCCCCAATCCACTATGGAGCCCGAATCCTGGGTTATTCGCGGCGAGCTGTTCCTTACCTACATTCTGGTAGAACAAGGAGAAACCGTTTTACTTATTGATAAGCACGCGGCCCATGAGCGAATGAACTTCGACCGTCTGCGTTCCTCTGGCTACGCCCCTATGGTGCAGCAGCTTTTATCTCCCCTCACATTTACCCCCTCCCCCGAGGAAAGGGCCATCCTGCTGGCCTACCTGCCCTTACTGGAGGAATTCGGATTTTGTGTAGAAGAGTTTGGCCCTAACGCTCTCCTGGTCCGTCACGCCCCTGACGATGTGGAGGAGGCTCAGATTGAATCTACCCTGATCCAGCTTGCCCAGCGTCTACTTATTACCGGAACCGCAGATCCCGCAGGTGCCCGGGACGAGTTGCTCCATACTATGGCCTGTAAGGCGGCCATTAAGGGCGGTTGGAAAAATGGTCTGGAGGAGCTGGAAGCGGTGACCCGCGCTGTTATGAATGGATCCGTTAAATACTGCCCTCATGGACGACCAATTGTCATTGAGATGAGCAAAAAGCAGTTGGAAAAACAATTTAAAAGAATATAAAATAAATACCTGTATAGGCACTCGGTGTTTACTTTTTTCCTGCTTTATTATGGGCCAAGTCCTTGGAAGAAGCCCCCTTACCGTCCAAATGTAAAACCCAATCTCTCCCCCAATG
>JAZQMD010000097.1:0-3135 GCA_045543215.1 Oscillospiraceae bacterium | reverse complement strand
CTCCCAATATTTTTTCTGTCGGTCCCTATCTGGCGGTAGAGGCTACTCACGAAGAACTTCTGGAACAGGCAGAGCAGTCTGGGGTACATCCTCAGCAGTTTCATTTATTGGAGGACTATTACTCCAGCCTCCCCGTACTGGTGGATGAAAGCCTGCTTTTCGCCCCCATCGATACCTTTTGCGAATTGATTTGGCGTGGAACCGATACTTTCTCCATGGTAGACATAAACCAAGAGCTCTCAGATAACTGCTCCCCCTTTCTCTTTGACACGGGGGAAGATGCCCAAAAAGATACCATTCAAAAAATGCAGGCCATGGAAGCCCGTTATGCCTATGAAAATGAGATGATGCAGGCGGTGGCCCAGGGACTAACCCACAAGGCTGAGCGAATGCTTGCCACCTTCTCCCAGCTTTCTTTTGAACGTCGGCTGGCCGATCCCATACGCAACCTGAAAAATTATGGCATCATTATGAACACTTTGCTGCGTAAGGCGGCGGAAGCCGGGGGTGTCCATCCACTCCATCTGGACCGCATATCCTCTGACTTTTCCAGAAAGATTGAAGCCATCTCCTCTATTACTGCCGGCCAGAACCTGATGCTGGAGATGTTTCGCTCCTATTGCCGCTTAGTAAAAAAACATTCCACGAAACACTATTCCCCTCCAGTTCAAAAGGCTATTGTCCAAATTGACTCCGATCTGAGCGCTGATCTGAGTCTAAAATCCTTGGCCGACATACAGAGTATTAACGCCAGCTATCTTTCTTCCTTATTCAAAAAAGAAACCGGCCAGACGATTACAGATTATGTGAACCAAAAACGTATCCACCTGGCCGTACAACTCCTCAGCGCCACTAAACTTCAAATCCAGACTATTGCCCAACATTGCGGTATTCCGGATGTGAATTATTTTTCTAAAATATTCAAAAAGTATACAGAAAAAACACCGAAGGAATACCGTAAACAGATTCACCTGCAAATGTCGGCAAAAAATCTCCCTGATCCCCATTAAGTCAGAAGTAGAAGGTTAACGATCTAACCTTCACTCTCATATTGTAAAAATTCTTTGTTATACTGAGAACAATGATTTTCTCCAATGAGGAGGCGATGGCATTGACCCCATTTTTATCAAAAGACTTTCTCCTTTCCTCCCCTACCGCCCGCACGTTGTACCATGAGTACGCCGGGCAAATGCCTATTGTGGACTACCACTGCCATGTCAGTCCCAAAGAGATTTACGAGGATCTGCATTTTGAAAATATCACCCAAGTTTGGCTCTCAGGTGACCATTACAAATGGCGTCTCATGCGCTCCAACGGTGTGGAGGAAGACTTTATCACCGGGGATGCCCCAGCGCGGGAAAAGTTCCAGCGGTTTGCCGAGGCCCTTCCCCGTTCCATTGGAAACCCTATGTACCACTGGTGCCACCTGGAACTTAAAAATTATTTTGGCTATGAGGGCGCACTTGACGGCAAAACTGCCCAGGAAGTATGGGATTTAACCTGTACACAGCTGGCTCAGCCCCATATGGGTGTACGGGGCCTTATTTCCAAAAGCAACGTAGCCTTCATCGGTACCACCGACGACCCGGTAGACAGTCTGGAATGGCACAAAAAGCTGGCCCATGACCCAACCATCCAGACAGTGGTCTCCCCCTCCTTCCGTCCGGACAAAGCCCTAAACGTGGACAAGCCTAACTGGCAGACTTATATTGAGCAGCTCTCCCAGGTTTCCGGCGTGACAATCGACAGCATCCGCAGCCTGGAGCTGGCCCTCCGCACTCGTATGGAGCATTTTGCCGCCCACGGCTGTAGGGCCAGCGACCATGGATTGGAACACATGGTGTTCCATCCCATTGGCCTTGAGGAGGCAGATCGGATCGTCAAACAGGGTCTGGCAGGAAAGGCTGTTACTGCCGAGGAGGCTGCCGGGCTCAAGACAACCCTGCTCATCTTCTGTGCAAAAGAATATGTACGCCTGGACTGGGTCATGCAGATTCACTATAATTGCCTGCGCAACCCCAACTCCACCATGTTCGCCAGATTAGGCCCTGACTGCGGCTTTGACTGCATCGGCCCCCATAACGGCTCAGCCGCCCTTGCCGCCCTGTTGGACGCCTTGAATAGCCAAGATGCCCTACCCCGCACCATCCTTTACAGCCTGGATGCCGGAGACAATGCCTTTTTAGACACTCTCATCGGCTCTTTCCAGGACAGCCAATGCCCGGGTAAACTCCAACACGGCAGCGCCTGGTGGTTTAATGACAACAAGCAGGGTATGCGCGATCACCTGACCAGTCTGGCCAATCTGAGCATGCTTGGCAACTTTGTGGGCATGCTCACCGACTCCCGTTCCTTCCTCAGCTATACCCGGCACGAGTATTTCCGCCGTATCCTCTGTGACCTGCTGGGTTCCTGGGTGGAAAACGGAGAATATCCCGCCCATATCCCCAGCCTTGGAGCTATGGTGCAGGATATCTGTTACCACAACGCTGTGCGTTATTTTCGACTGGAGGCAAACCTGAGATGAAAATGAATCTTTCCTTCCGATGGTACGGCGAGCAAGACCCCATTCCTCTGGAATATATCTCCCAGATCCCCGGCATGCGCTCTATTGTATCTGCCGTATACGACGTAAAGCCAGGCGAGGTATGGCCGGAGGAGAGTCTGTCCAAACTGAAGGCCCAGTGCCAAGCCAACGACTTGGTATTCGATGTGGTAGAGTCCATCCCCGTCCATGAAGACATCAAGTTGGGCCGGGGCAATGTGGAGCAGCTATTAGACGTATATGGTGAGAACATCCGCCGCTGTGCCAAGTATGGTGTTAAGTGTATCACCTATAATTTTATGCCCGTATTCGACTGGACCCGCACCCAGCTGGATAAAAAAGCCCCAGACGGCTCTACCAGCCTGGTCATGTACTGGGAACAAATGCGCGGCCTGGACCCTCTAAAGGACGACATCCATCTGCCCGGCAGGGACTCCAGCTACACCCAAGAGGAGGTTCGTGAACTCATTTCCGCTTACAGTGAACTGGGCGAGGAGGGGCTTTGGCATAATTTAGAGTGCTTTTTAAAGAAGGTCATCCCCGTGGCCGAGGAATGCCATGTAAAGATGGCCATCCACCCCGACGATCCC
>JAZQMD010000096.1:0-3727 GCA_045543215.1 Oscillospiraceae bacterium | reverse complement strand
TACGGGGCATGGCGTACTTAAATCTAAATAGTAATGATAGAACATAGACTTAAGACCTAGTTCACCATTGCCTAAGCGAACCACTTGCCATAACTGCTTTTCAGCAGGCAGCCAGTCGTGCAATGTCAGTGTATCTCCACTTTCCGTTATCTGTATCGTGTTTGTTACAGTGCCATCACAGATTAAAATGCTGCTGGTGCCGTCTTCGCGCTTAGTGCAGATCACATAGATATCTCCAACATTAATGCCATTGATGTCCTTTACATAGTCACCAACTCTGGCATTTGGATTTGTTACATAGTTGCTCTTTTCCAAAATTGTGGAGACAAATGTTTTGGTAATAGCATCCATGCCGGGACCAATAGGATGTATGCCGTCAGGGGCCATGTAGTCATCATAGTCAGAATCTCCACTAAAGAAGATACCGTTGTTGTAGATATCTACATAAAACACGCCATAGTGCTCAGCTATACTACGGACGGTTTCGTTAAAGCCTTCTTTTCGCAGCCTCCGCTCAAGAGGAGGATTTCTGTACGGCAGCAGACTGAAACAGTAAATTTCTGCATTGGGGTAACGCATTGCCATGCGAGCGATCGTGATTGCATAGGCTTCGGCAGTAGTTTTGGGCTTTTTGTAGTCATAGCCATCCTTGGTTTCGGTAATGAGAGAACTATAATCGATATTTTTTGCACTGCCCAAGGTGCTGGCATAAGCAGTGACATCATTTCCGCCAATATAAACCGCAATGATGTCAGGCTCCTCGCCTTCGTTCTCCCCGGTATTATCGTGAAGCTGAACGCAGCGGCTTACATAAGAGCCCTGAGCCCCATTGCGGGAAGGCAGGACGCACGATGCACCCCAGGAGTTATTTACCAGGAGCCGCATGTTTAAAGCATTCACGGTTTGCATCCACCAGGTGTCCTCAAGCTTCACATTATACCTGCTAGGGGTGCCATTATAATAATAAGGGGCATTTGCTGTAAGAGTAGTGTTGCTGGTAGCTGCCGCAGCACCGGTCGATACGTTCTCATAGGTGCAGATGCTATCGCCAAGAATAGAGAGAGTCTTGCCCTCCAGTCCAGATACGCCACCATTTTCTGAGGAAGACTCCACGGCCATTGCTACTTTTGATAAGGGTGAGAGTGTCATAACAGTTGCCAGCAATATCCACATTACTTTAAGAAGTGCATTATTTTTACCCATGAAAAAAATTCCTCCTGTATTGATTGAGTTGGATAACTACTGCTTTGCTTAGTGAGAGAAACAGTTAACTATAATAATATCTTTGATCTTGTTGCTGGCTTTGTTATAACTTTTAATACAATACTATCACCACCTTCTGTTTCAAATTTATTACTTTTTCCTATTTTTTGTAAAAAGTAATAATAACAAGCAAGAAATACAGAGATTTACATAACTCGTTTATTATACCAGCATTAGTGTTTTTTGTCAATCATTTGCGAAAATATAGATTTTATCTTCCATTTTCTGAAAACGAAAAGGATATTAATAAACTTAAGCAATTGCCACTTTGCATAATGCGAGGAGAATAAGAGGCAAATAAACAATAAATTAGGTGCAGTGGAGAAAAAATATTTTATGTGTTAAAGAGCAAATAAAGGACGAAAAGGATTGCGAAGCTGGATGAGAATGGATATAATAGAAACATTATTAATCTTTCGTTGAGATGATGGCCGAATGTAGTAGTGGACATAGTAAAGGAGGAATAAAGGATGAAGAGGTTGCTTCATCTGCTGGAACAGGATTGTACTCTATCCCATGATCAGTTAGCCGCAATGACTGGAATGAGTGTGGATGAGGTGAAACAGGCCATTCCTGCCTTGGAGAAGGACAAGGTGATTTTAGGCTATAAGGCTATTGTAGATTGGGATCGTACTGATAGAGAGGCGGTTACGGCTCTTATTGAAGTAAAGGTTACCCCTCAGCGTGGGGAGGGATTTGACCGGGTGGCCGAGCGTATCTATCAATATGAAGAGGTGGAGTCAGTTTACCTCATGAGCGGTTCCTTTGACCTGACTGTGATCATTTCAGGCCGATCGCTGAGGGAGGTGGCCCAGTTCGTAGGGGAGCGGTTGGCCCCCCTGGAGGATGTCACCGGAACCGCAACCCACTTTATTCTGCACAAATATAAGGAAAAGCATCTGATTTTTCAATCGCGTGAGGAGCAGCCGAAGGAGTGGGTCTTTGTATGAATTACAATGAGGTTCTCTCCAGCCGGATTCAGAATGTAAAGCCCTCGGGTATTCGCAAGTTTTTTGATATCCTAGAAGAGATGAAGGATGCTATTTCCCTGGGGGTGGGTGAGCCTGATTTTATTACTCCATGGCATATCCGAGATGCGGGTATCTATTCCTTAGAGAAAGGATTTACAAAATACACTTCAAATGCTGGCATGGCTGAGCTTCGCCGGGAGATATCCAAGTATATGGATCGCCGCTTTGGTCTGCGGTATGATTCCATAAACCAGATTTTGGTTACCGTGGGAGGCAGCGAGGGCATTGATTTGGCTATCCGCTGCCTGGTCAATCCTGGGGATGAGGTTGTTGTCCCGGTTCCTTCGTTTGTGTGCTATGGCCCTCTGGTGGAGATGGCTGGCGGGCGACCAGTGTATTTGGAGCTGTCGGTGGAGGATGAATTCCGGCTGACTGCGGAGAAATTAAAAAGCGTTCTGAGTCAGCGGACTAAGGCGGTTATCCTGCCGTTTCCCTGCAACCCGACAGGGGGGATCATGGGAAGGGATGATCTAGAGGCTATTGCAAATCTTTTGCGAGGGAGCAATATCATGGTTATCTCTGATGAAATTTACGCAGAGCTGACCTACGGGCAGGAGCATGTTTCCATTGCTAACATCCCCGATATGTATGAGCGTACGGTGGTAGTCAACGGTTTTTCTAAGGCATATTCCATGACTGGCTGGCGGCTAGGCTATCTGTGTGCACCCAAAGAGGTGGTGGCCCAGATGATTAAACTCCACCAGTTTGGCATCATGTCCGCACCTACCACCAGCCAATATGCGGCTATTGAGGCCATGCGAAATGGAGATAAAGATATTGAGGCTATGCGGGAGGAGTATGACGGACGCCGCCGCTACCTGGTGGAGGGGCTGCGTCGGGCCGGACTGCCTGTGTTTGAGCCTAAAGGCGCCTTTTACGTATTTCCAGATATCCGGGCCTCGGGTTTATCCTCCGACGAGTTTTGTGAGCGGTTTTTAATGGAGCAGAAGGTGGCGGTTATCTCAGGCTCTGCCTTCGGGCCGGGGGGAGAAGGCTTTGTACGTTGCTGTTATGCTGCCTCCATGCACGACCTGGGGGAGGCACTCAGCCGTCTGGAGCAGTTTTTGTCCGACTTGGGGAAATAGGCTAAAACCGGAAGAAGCGGAAATGATATGAGAGAATTGGAGGAAGAATGAAATGTATATTGTGTGCTTGGATATGGAAGGGGTGTTGGTGCCTGAGATTTGGATCGCCTTTGCTCAGGCCAGCGGAATTCCGGAACTAAAGCGGACCACACGGGATGAGCCTGATTATGACAAACTGATGAACTACCGCCTAGGTATTCTGAAGGAGCACGGTCTGGGATTACAGGAAATTCAGAAGACCATCGCGACCATCCAGCCTTTGGCGGGGGCCAAGGAATTTTTGGACGAGCTGCGTTCTCTTACCCAGGTGATTATCCTCAGTGATACCTTTGAGCAGTTTGCCAAGCC
>JAZQMD010000095.1:0-1905 GCA_045543215.1 Oscillospiraceae bacterium | reverse complement strand
TAACCTCTATCCTGGGTTCTCCTTAAACTTGTCATGCCTTGGGATGGAACGTGGGTTTCCCTGTTATGGGTGCTGCTCAGCATAGTGGTCATCATCGGTTTGTCCTACTGGTTTACCAAGCATGTGGTGGGCCGTGGTGGGCTGGGCGGTCTGGGTATGACCAAAGGGACAGAAGGGATAAAGGTTTTGGCCCGGCAGGCGCTGGGCAGGGACCAAGGCTTGATGCTGGTACGGGCAGGGGAGCGATATTTTCTCTTGGGAGTTACACCGGCTGGGATATCTAATCTGGCGGAGTTTACCCCGGAGGAGGCTAAGGCTTGGACAGCCCTTGAGCAACAGCCCGCAGGCAACCAGTTGCCAAGCTTTGGTGAGGCGCTGTGTAAGGTAATTAAGGAAAAAAGGCAGAGGTGAGACTGTGATTCCAGAAGGACTGCTCAATATTAACGGTGAAAGTGTTCAGACACTGGAAATCCTGTTTCTGACCACGCTGATTACCCTACTACCCTCTCTGCTGGTGATGATGACTGCCTTTGCCAGGTATATCATCTCTTTCTCCTTCCTGCGTACCGCAATGGGAAGCCAGCAGACTCCGCCCAACATGGTTCTTATCGGCTTGGCCCTCTTTCTCACGCTGATGACGATGTCCCCCGTTCTGGATCAAATCCAGACTGAGGCATGGGAGCCCTATACGGCAGAGGAGATTAGCCAGGAGGAGTTCATTGAACGGGCTGCGGTTCCCTTAAAGGAATTTATGCTTCGCAATACTGAGACTGGTACTCTGAATATGTTCTGCAACCTGTCCCATATGGACGAGCCGACAAGTGGAGCCGATGCCATGAATTTGCCCATGCACATCGTAGTGCCGGCCTTTATGACATGTGAGCTGAAGGCAGCCTTTCTCATTGGTTTTTTACTTTACTTACCATTTTTGTTGATCGATGTGGTAGTCTCCTCCACCCTCATGTCCATGGGCATGATTATGTTGCCACCGGCCATGATCTCTATGCCCTTTAAGTTGCTCCTGTTTATCTCTTTAAACGGCTGGGAGTTACTCTTTTCCACTCTGGTGCGTTCCGTGAATTAGGGGGAGACTAAGGTATGGATACTTCGATTGTGAGCGATGTGTTGCGTGACGGCGTAGGTGTGGCCATTAAGCTGGCCGGCCCTATGCTGATTCTCAGTATGCTGGTGGGTGTAGTGGTGGCCGTTTTTCAGGCGGTGACCCAGATCCATGAACAGACTATTTCTTTTATTTTAAAATTACTGGTGGTTGTGGGTGTCCTTCTTCTCGGAGGAGGATGGATGATGGAAACTCTTTTGGATTATTCCAGACAGATTTTTGCGCTTATGACGGGATAAAAGAGGAAGCGGCATATGGTGGATTGGGCGGAACTGACCTTATTTCTTTATATTTTGGCCCGAATGAGCGGCTTTGTCCTCTTCAGTCCCATCTTGGGGAGGCGGACTATCCCGGGCATATTCCGCACAGGATTGACTTTGTGGCTTTCGGTATTTGTTATCGCCTCAATTGGCCCATCAACGGTGGGTGTCCCGGCGGGCACCCTGGAGCTGTCTATTCGGTTGTTATTGGAGCTGGGAATTGGCGTTGTGCTTGGTATGGTGGTGAATTTTTTCTTTTACATTCCACAATTGGCCGGCGAGGTGGTGGATACCCAAATGGGTATGACCATGAACCAAATTTATGATGCCGGGGCCCAAGCTAATATGTCGGTTACCGGGGTTTTGATTAATACACTGATGACACTCCTCTTCTTTGCGGGCAATGGGCACCATACCCTGCTGCGTATTCTTATGACCTCCGGGGATTTGGTTCCTTTTGGGGAGATTTGGCTGAGTCAGCAGATTTACAGTGCAATGTTGGAGATTTTCTCCTACTGTACGGTG
>JAZQMD010000094.1:0-8752 GCA_045543215.1 Oscillospiraceae bacterium | reverse complement strand
ATTCTTATATTTGCGCTGGAGCTGGAGGTGTTGCCCATCGGCGGACGGATGGCCCCTGGTGAGAGCGGGATTTTGGCCCATCTCAGGTATCTGATCCTCCCGGCCAGCGTGCTGGGTATCTCGCTTACCGCTGGCGTTATGCGCTATTCCCGTTCCAGCATGCTGGACACTATGAACAAGGACTATATCAAAACTGCCCGGGCCAAAGGTCTACCGGAGTGGCGGGTCAACTTGATCCATGGATTCCGTGTGGCCCTTACCCCGGTAGTGGTACTTATTGGCTTTCGTCTGCCAACCCTGATTAGCGGTTCAGTGGTCATTGAAACCATTTTCCAGTGGCCGGGTATTGGCAACGCGTTCAAGACTGCGGTTATGGGACAGAATTACCCTTTGGTCATGATGATCGCGCTATTCTCCGTGCTGGCTGTGCTTATAGCCAGCTTTCTGGTAGATATTTTTACGGCGATCCTTGACCCACGGGTTAAGTTGGAGTAAGGAGGGTAGGGCATGACGAGTAACACGACAAAAACCCCCAGGCGCACGCGCCTGGGTGAAAAGTTCGACAAGCTACGGGATGCGGAGGAGGCCGGCAAGCTTGGAAAAAGTAAGCTCAGCCGTTCTGTACGCAAGATGCTGGAAAATCGCCTGACCGTCATTGGCTTGGTGGTATTTGCACTAATCCTTTTGGCCTGTATTTTGGCACCAATTATCTCTCCCTACGATCCCCAGCTGCCTGATCTGCGTTCCATGACGTTGCCACCCTCAGCAGAGCATTTGTTCGGGACTGATAAGTTGGGCCGGGATGTATTTACCCGTGCCTTGTACGGTGGAAGGCTGTCTATTCTCATTGGCCTTGGCTCTGCCCTGGGGGCTGCGGTGATCGGTATTTTGCTGGGGTGTTACGGGGGCTATAAGGGTGGTATATTCGACAAGGTTGTGCTCCGTCTGTCGGAGGTGTTTATGTCCTTTCCCCAGCTGATCTTGGTGATGATGCTGGGGACCATCTTTGGTCGAGGGCTGTGGAACCTGATTTTCATTTTCGTTTTGACCGGCTGGGGCGGGGTTTACCGCCAGGTGCGTGCGAAGATGCTTTCTTTGCGGGAGGAAGAGTATGTACAGGCCATGAAGGCTTTCGGTTTGAGTGATTATGTCATTGCGTATAAACATATGTTGCCAAACGCCGTAGGCCCTGTAGTGGTCAATTTGACCCTTTCTACCGCCATGTTTATCTTGGAAGAGGCGGCTATGAGTTTTTTGGGGGTGGGTGTCCCGACGGAGATCGCCACCTGGGGCAATATCCTAAACGCAGCCCAAGATCTCTATGTGATGCAAAACTACTGGTGGCTGTGGCTGCCGGTTGGGGCCTTGGTTTCCCTTTTTGTAATCAGCATTAACTGTATCGGAGACGGATTACGAGATTCCACCGATCCGACCCAGCAGGGCTAAGGGAGGAAATCCATGCAACAGAAAGCAATCATTACGGTCAAGGATTTACGGACCTACTTTTATTCTAACAAGCGGTGCAATAAAGTGCTCAACGGGGTATCTTTTAAACTTTATAAAGGGCGGACTTTGTGCGTGGTGGGTGAGTCGGGCTGCGGCAAAAGCGTCACAGCCTCCTCTATCATGCAGCTTTTGCCAAGGCTTTCCCGGATTGAAAGCGGCTCTATCACTTATCACAGCGATGAAGGTGATATTCGAATCGATCAACTTCCCCGCAACGGAAAGCAGATGCGGGCTTTGCGGGGGCGGGATATGGCGATGATTTTCCAAGACCCCATGACTGCCCTCAATCCGGTCTATACCATCGGGTTTCAAATCGGGGAGAACTTGCACTACCACACCGGGATGGACAAAAAGGCCCGGCGGGACAGAACCTTGGAGCTACTTACACAAATGGGGATTTCTACGCCCCAAAAACGTATTGATCAATATCCTCATGAGTTTTCCGGCGGCATGCGGCAAAGGGCCATGATTGCCATGGCGATGAGCTGTAATCCAAAGGTACTGGTGGCCGATGAGCCAACTACCGCTCTGGATGTGACCATCCAGGCTCAGATTTTTGAGCTGATGGAACAACTCAAGACAGAGCATGACACCGCTGTTATGCTCATTACCCATGATATGGGGGTAGTCAGTGAATTGGCTGATGACGTGGCGGTCATGTATATGGGCAATATTGTAGAGCGAGGATCGGTAAGGGAGGTGTTGAAGCACCCAGCTCACCCCTATACTGCGGCTTTGCTGCGTTCTATCCCGGTGCTTCATAAGGGAAAGAATCAAAAGCTGGAGCCTATCAGGGGCTTTACGCCGGATCCCTACAACCGACCAAAGGGGTGCCAGTTTGCCCCACGCTGTGATTACTGTTGTGACAAATGTCAGGAGATGCCGCCCGAGGCTAGCGTTTACGGTGGACACTCCGTGCGCTGCTGGAATGCACAAAAAGTATATTCCGGGCCTAGAGAGGAGGTGGCATTTAAGTGAGTAAAAATAGAGAGGTGTTGCTGCAATTGCGGGGAGTCAAAACTTTTTTCCCCATCCGCAGCGGTTTTTTCAACCGGGTAACCGACCATGTAAAGGCGGTCAATGACGTAGACCTGGACATCTACCGGGGTGAGACCCTGGGGCTGGTGGGGGAGTCAGGCTGCGGCAAGACTACCCTGGGAAAGTCCATTATCCAGTTAGTCAATGCAACCCATGGGACTATGTTATACGATTTTGGGGAGGACGGGGGCAAACAGGATTTACGCAAGCTGGATAAAGCGGGGGAGCAGATGCTCCACAAGAAGATCCAGATTGTATTCCAGGATCCTTATTCCTCCCTGAATCCAGCCTTTACCATTTTTCAGTCCTTGGCAGACCCACTAAAGCATTTTGGTATCGCTTCGAAAGAGGAGCAGCGCAGGCGCATCGGTCAGATCCTGGAGGCAGTCAACATGCACCCAGAATATATGGACCGCTATCCCCATGAGTTTTCCGGGGGACAGCGCCAACGCATCGGTATTGCTCGAGCTTTGCTGGTAGACCCTCAGATGGTGATCTGTGATGAGGCGGTTTCCGCCCTGGATGTGTCCATCCAAGCCCAGGTGCTTAATCTGCTGATGGAGCTGAAGGAAGATCGGAAGCTGACGTATATATTCATTACACACAACCTCTCCGTGGTGGAGTATATCTCTGATCGCATCGCGGTAATGTATCTGGGCCGCATTGTAGAGTTGTCCGACACCAAGCAGATCTTTGAGCACACAATGCATCCCTACACACAGGCTCTCCTCTCTGCCATTCCCGTGGTGGACCCTGAGCAAAAGCACAGCCGCATTGTACTGGAAGGGGATGTACCAAACCCGGTTCGACCGCCCAGCGGATGCTATTTTCATCCCAGGTGTAAAAAGTGTATGGAGATATGCAAGGAGCAAAAGCCCGAGCTGAAACGGCATGTGATTGGTGGGGTGGAACATTTTTGTGCCTGTCATCTCTATGATGAGGGGACAGGTGGGCTGACGACCTCAAAGATGGAGTAAAGAGATAGCGCCATGTCATTAGAGCAGTCCCATCCCTACTACTTATGGGAACAGAGTGACCAGGTTCATTTTATAAGAAGGAGATGGCGTTATGCCGGTAACGGAAGAAGAGGTACAGGGGCTTGCCTCCTATTTTGGAAGTACATCTAAGCCCCCGGATTTTGAAGTATTTTGGAAAAAAAGGCTGGAAGAGGCGGACCAGATCCCATTGGATTATGGACTTACCGCCTCGGAAATCCCGCATTTTTCCGGTTGTTCTTACTGGGATTTATGGTTTACCGGAATGGGAGGTGCTAGGCTTTACGCCAAGTACATTAGGCCGCAGGCTGATGGAGGTATTCCTCTGGTGCTCCAGTTCCATGGTTATCCCGGGGCCAGCAGAAGCTGGCTGGAGCAGTCCTCTTATCCAGGGATGGGCTGTGCCCTGCTGGCACTGGATTGCCCGGGAGGGGGGGGCTGGGGGCAGGATCTGGGAGGGTATGTGGGATCCACAGTTTCGGGGCACATTATAGCTGGCCTGGATGGGCCGCCGGAAAGTATGTACTACGTCCGTCTACACCAAAACATTAGGGTTCTCTGCCGGATTGTCCGGAAGCTAGAGGGGATTGATTTGGAACGGGTCTTTGTTAACGGGGCATCCCAAGGCGGAGGGTTGGGCCTGGCCTGTGCCGCTCTCAATCCAGAGTTAATCGACCGGGCGGCAATCCTTTACCCTTTTCTCAGTGACTACCGTATGGTTTGGGAGTTGGGAGCTGACCAAATTGCTTACGAGGGTCTGCGCTATTATTCCCGCTGGTTCGATCCGGCGGGGGAGCGGCTGGAGGAGTGGTTTGCCAAGTTGGGTTACATTGACAGTAAGAATTTTGCCTCCATGGTGCGCTGTCCGGTACTATTCGGTACAGGATTGGACGATGAGGTTTGCCCTCCGATTACCCAGTGCGCGGTCTATAACAACCTGAATTGTCCCAAATACCGGCATCTCTTTTCAGGATATGCTCATGAGGAGATTCAGGAGTTTGATGATTTAATCCTGGACTTCTTTGGAAGGGAGCGTGGGCAGCTGTGACTATTTCGGAACAGATGGAGGTTCTGGAGCGCTATGAGGGGCACACCCGCACCCCGGAGGATTTTGACCAGTTTTGGAATACACGGATGGAAAAGGCTGCCTGCGTCGGAGGGTGTAGCGCAGAAGCTGTGCCGTTTCAAAGCCGGACAGCTGTCTATCAGTCTCTCAGCATGCCTACAGCCGAGGGCGGTACGATCCAGGCCCGCTATATCCGTCCAATGGGGGAGGGAACCTTTCCCACAATTCTTATGTTTCATGACCTGGGTCGAGGGGTGCGGGGATGGCACCATATGACTCGATTCGTTGCCCTGGGGTATGCTGTTGCGGCGCTGGAAAACAGAGTCACCGCAGGAGATTGGCGCTGCCATCCGGAGTCCCTGAATCTGGAGGGATGTTATATGGATGCCCTTGTCTTAGCCCATCAGATCCTAGCTATGCCGCATACAGACAAAAATCGGATGGTTACCTGGGGGGAGGGCTTTGGAGGTGGATTGGCTATCGTGGCGGCGGCCCTGATGCCAGGTGCGTCCAAGTGTGCGGCCCTAAATCCAATGCCGGCGGACTTCCGGGGGGTCTGCGAGGGGCTAGAGGAGGAGGTACTGGATAGACTGGATTATCTAGACCCGGTAAATTTTGCGCCGCAGCTAAAAGGTTCGCTTCTGATGGGGACCGGTCTGCTGAATAAGACAGCCCTACCCAAGGGGCAGTATGCGCTTTACAAAAGAGCGCAATGTATGAAGCGGCACCTCGTCTATCCTAAATATGAACATGAGAGAATTAACTTTTTTGAAAATGAACTGTTAAAGTTCCTGCATAATTGAGGTACGGATATTCAAAAAGCCTTTTGGAGAAAAATAGAGCAACTTATTGATCCAATTGTAGGATAAGATATTTATAGGCTAATAAAGGGGCTGGTCTATTAGACCGGCCCCTTTATAACGCGCTAAAAGTAAAAGAGCGGAAATTTTGCCGCACGAGGAAGGGTCAAATTACATAGTAATCTCCAGAGGTTTCTGAGTGCATCAAATCAGCAACTGTGATGCCCTCCAAATAATCATGGATCAACTTGTTAAGTCCCTGCCACATAGGAAGGGTACGGCAATATCCTGCCTTTGGGCAAGCTGCTGCATCGGGATCCAGACAAGTAACAGGGGCCAAGGATTCTTCAGTTAGGCGTAAAATACCACCAACGGTATACAGGTCTGGTGTCTTTGTCAACCGATAGCCTCCTCCCTTGCCTCTCAGTCCGTTCAAAAGATTAGCCTTTACCAAAAGCTTAATAATGCTTTCGAGGTATTTTTCAGAGATATCCTGCCGGTGAGCAATCTCTCTCAGGGGGATGTAGCCGTCAGTTTGATGCTCAGCAAGATCTACCATGACCCTTAGGGCATACCTGCCTTTTGTTGAGATCAGCATGTTGGTATTCTCCCTTCTTTGTATATAAAGTCACATTTTAGATCTCCATGGCTGAGGCGTGCTATTTAGTCGGTGAACACCTTTTCTGCTTTCCGTAAGCCTGTTTTTTTCCATCTTTCATTAAAAGAAGCGGGTAAAGAGAAAGCATCAATATACGACCATTGGTATCGCGGAGCGGAAACTTATGTCCATTATCTATACTATCCTTGAGAATAAAAAGCCATATCTTCTAGACCGCTTTGTTCTGCCCATTTCTCCTGGCCCACTTTTTTATTTACTTATTAACTTTTAATGGTTGATTTCATTAAACCTATTATACTATATGGTTAATAGGAAATCAATGAAATTTTCATAGGGAAACAGAAGGCCCTCTGTTGACAGAAAAAGCATAAGGCACTATAATACATATTAACCTACTTAAAAGATTGGTAATGGTGTAACGAAGTATTTGTGAATTTTTCGATATGATTTATACCATTTATTATAGACAGCGTTTAAAAACGTGGGAGAACAAAGGCGATTTATCATTTAGGAGGAATGGGCAGTGAGCAATATTTATACTTCTGCTGATCAGTTAATTGGCAAAACTCCTCTGCTTGAGTTGGCCCGTTTGGGCGAGAAAGAGGGGGTAGAAGCCCGGGTGTTGGGTAAGCTGGAATACTTTAATTTTGCCGGTTCGGTGAAGGATCGCATTGCAAAAGCTATGATTGATGATGCCGAGAGCAGAGGCCTTTTAAAGCCCGGATCGGTGATTATTGAGCCGACCTCTGGGAATACGGGCATCGGCTTGGCGGCTGTGGCTGCCGCCCGGGATTACCGTGTCATTATCGTTATGCCGGAAACTATGAGCATAGAACGCCGTCGACTAATGAAGGCCTATGGTGCCCAGTTGGTTCTTACTGAGGGTAGCAAAGGTATGAAGGGGGCGATAGCCAAGGCTGAGGAGCTGGCGCAGGAGATTGATAACAGTTTTATCCCTGGGCAGTTCATAAATCAGGCAAATCCTGCTGTCCATCGGGCTACCACCGGGCCTGAAATCTGGACGGATACAGATGGGAAGGTAGACATTTTTGTGGCTGGTATCGGCACCGGAGGCACAATTACTGGTGTGGGAGAATACTTAAAGGCGCAGAACCCTGGCATAAAGGTGGTGGCTGTTGAGCCTGCCGATTCCCCAGTTTTGAGCAAGGGAGCTCCGGGCAGTCACAAAATCCAGGGTATTGGTGCTGGGTTTGTACCTGATATTCTCAACACGGGGGTCTATGATGAGATCATTACCGTAGAAAGTGAGGATGCCTTTGCAGCCGCCAGGAAGATCGGTCGTTTGGAAGGAATACTGGTGGGTATTTCCTCAGGTGCTGCAGCTTGGGCGGCCATTCAGTTAGCCAAACGTCCTGAAAACAAGGGTAAGACCATTGTAGTCCTGTTACCTGATACGGGGGAGCGTTACCTTTCGACCCCTATGTTTGAGGATTAACAGGCTACCAGACTACTATTTAGATCAGTGGCCTTTTCAGAGAGGAAAAGGTTTGAGATTGGCTTGAACCCCCCAGCGTGGCGTACTGCTACGCCGGGGGGTTTTGGTTTAGGAGGGAGTTGCTGCTTCCGGATTAGGCAGCTGGCGCCTCTTCGTCTCCTTCCCTGGCTTGCTGAGGTAAGAGAGTTTTTACACCGAAGAGAAAGTAAAAAATATGGAACAGCCAGATACAGGCCAGAATAACCTGCCCCACCGGGACACGTTTCATCATGAAAAAACCAATGGACATAAGAACTGTGATGGTAATCATAATGCGCCACTTGGTTTTCCAGGTCATACCCTTGCCTTGGATGTAGCTTTCTAGGTTGTGGTGATATAGCTTAGTACTTACAAACCAGGAATGTAGACGTTGATTGCTTCTGGCAAAGCAAAAGGCTGCCAGCAGGAGGAAGGGGAAAGCAGGCATCAAGGGAACCACAGCCCCAACTGCACCAAGGCCCAGGCCGATACAGCCCAAGCAAACAAACAGCACTTGTCTGATCTTCATGCTTCATGCTCCAGTCTACGTTTTTCTTTTCTGCTCTCAATGATATGCCGGATTGCCATAATGGGATGGACGAAAAGCATCCGGGGACCTGAAAAGCGCATCACGCTCTGAATAGCTGCCCGCATTTCCGGCTGATAGCAATGCCTTTTACAGTTGGAGCAAAAGGTTTTATGTTCCATAAAAGGGCATTTGTCACTGCGCTGTCGGGCATAAGCATCCAGGGCGGAACAGTGGGGACAGAGTCCTTTTTTATGCCCATGTTGCTTTTTGCAGTACAGGACAATCATGTGAGAGACAGTTGCCTTTTCTCGTTCTCGCTTGAGGTCTGGTGTCATTAGCTTATCCTCCCATGCTCTACAGAGTAAACTTTATCCGCAACACGCATGGTAGATGCCCGATGAGACACTAATATAATGGTTTTGCCAGCTTGTTCCTCCCGTAGGGCTTTCAAAATGACCCCTTCGTTGAGGCTATCCAGGTTGCTGGTAGGTTCGTCAAGGAGGAGGAAGGGCGCATTGTGCAGGAAGGCGCGCGCTACCCCAAGCCGCTGGCGTTCACCGCCGGAGAGGGTGTCGCCAAGCTCGCCCACGGGAGTTTGGTAGCCCTTAGGAAGACTCATAATAAAATCATGGACGGAGGCCTTTTTGCAGGCGGCTTCCAGTTCCTCCTGAGTGGCATCTAGCTTGGCTATGCGCAGGTTAGCAGCAATACTGTCTTGGAATAGG
>JAZQMD010000093.1:0-5169 GCA_045543215.1 Oscillospiraceae bacterium | reverse complement strand
CATGTGGAAGAATTGCGCACCACCATGACCCATTCCATAAAGCTGGCTATTTCTGCCTACCAGTTGGAACAGTTTGGGAATTGGGCGGATATCATAAACAATATACTGTATCTTGGCCTACCCACAGTGCAGGAGGCTGTCCTTGCAGGAAAATGGCGGGAGATGCAAAAAAGTAGGGAGAAGTTGAATGAGTAATCATTATCAGGTTCTAGGGGTTGACCCCAGCGCCAGTGACGATGAAATCAAGCGAGCCTACCGGGAGTTGGCTCGGAAGTATCATCCGGACAATTACCAGAACAATCCTCTGGCCGATCTGGCTGAAGAAAAGATGAAAGAGGTCAATCAGGCCTACGAAGCAATTATCAAGCAACGATCTGGTGGTGGGGGGTATCAATCCTCCTATTCTTCCAATGGTCACCAGTACCAGCAGCACAGAGGAGGGGCAAACCCCACTTATGCCCAGATCCGACAACTGATTAATCTTGGTAATTTAAATGCTGCCGAGCAGCTTTTGCGGGAGAGCGGTGAACGGGGCGGAGAATACTATTTTTTGGCCGGGAGCATTGCCTACCGTCGGGGATGGTTGGACGAGGCCAGACAGAACTATCAGATGGCCTGTCAGATGGATCCTGGAAACCTGGAGTATCGCCAAGCTGCCAATATGATGAACCAGGGCGGCTTTGCTTATGGACAGGGCAACATGGCGGCCCAGCAATGCGATACTTGCGATATCTGTACCAGCCTGATGTGTCTCGATTGTATGTGTGGGGGCTGTAATTAATGGATCGAAGAAAGCGGTTTGGTACGTTCCATGTGGCGCTGCCAGCTGTAGTGGGGGCTCTAGCACTGATGATGCTTTACGTAGCCTGTGTTCTACCAACTGGTACGTGGGGCTGGGTGGCTATGGCAGGATTGGGGCCTTTGGCGGCGGTGGCCTCCTTAGGCGTACCGATCGGCTTTTTATGTTGGGGAGGGGTAAGTATTTTAGCAATCTTACTCCTGCCGGACAAATTTTGCGTCCTACTATTCACGTTATTGTTTGGGCTGTATCCTATGGTCAAGGCCATAGCGGAGCGACGGAAGGCAACCATTGGGAAGTATGCTTTCAAGCTTCTTTTTTTCAATTTATTCCTCACAGTAATCTTTTTAATAATGGGAGCTTTCATAACAGCAACGCTTCCATCAGTTTTTGTAGAAAGGGTCTGGTTGCTCTATTTGGTGGGGAATCTTGTTTTTATGGTCTATGATTTGGGCTTAACCAAACTGATACAGTTCTATCTTGCTCGGGTAGACCGGGTGATCCGAAGGAGCGGACGGTTTTCATAAGAGGGGAGACTTCCATGGTCAGAAGCATGACCGGCTACGGCCGGGGAGAGAAAGCCTTTGAAGGGCGTACAGTTACCATTGAACTACGAGCAGTAAACAATCGGTATCTGGATACATTGATAAAAATACCACGCACCTATATTTTTATGGAGGATGTTATTAAGACAAGGATACAAGGATCGGTGGCTAGGGGCAAAGTGGATGTATTTGTCACGGTTTCAAATACTGGTGATGAGGCAGTATCCATTACTGTGAATAAGTCCTTGGCTAAGGCGTATATAGATGCCCTAGAGCAGCTGCACCAGATGGATGCTATGGGATGGATTAAGCTGGACTGCCATGTGACAGACCTGGCCCGCTTTCCCGATGTACTCATGATAGAAAAAGCCCCGGAGGATACAGATGAAATATCTTCCCAGATTCTTGAGGTGCTAGAGTTGGCCTTGGATGACTTTAACTCTATGCGGGAGCGGGAGGGGCGGTGTTTGGCCCAGGATATTTTGGATCGTGCTAAGCTTATTAAAAAGCTAGTTGCATTCGTGGAGGAGAGATCTCCCCGGTCAGTTTCGGAGTACCGCGCCCGTTTGGAGGTCAAAATGGCTGAGGTACTTCAAAACATCCAGATTGATGAATCACGTATCCTAACTGAGGCCGCCATCTTTGCCGATAAGGTGGCTGTGGATGAAGAGACGGTACGTTTGCATAGTCATTTGGATCAGCTCCAGATTCTTTTGACAAAAGGTGGCTCTATTGGACGAAAGTTAGATTTTCTAATTCAGGAGTTTAACCGGGAGGCCAATACCATTGGAGCAAAGTGTAATGACATGGAGATATCCAGACACGTAGTGGACCTTAAAGCCGAGATCGAAAAGATTCGGGAGCAGGTTCAGAACATAGAATGACAGGGGGAAGGCAGGCATGAAGCTGGTCAATATCGGATTTGGAAATATGATATCGGCCCAGCGGCTTTTGGTTGTAGTTAGTCCTGATTCAGCACCTATCAAGCGTCTTGCTCAGGATGTACGGGAACGGGGATTGCTCATTGACGCCTCCTTTGGACGCCGAACCCGATCGGTATTAGTGATGGATAGTGGGCATGTGGTGCTTTCGGCCCTTTCGCCAGAGGTGGTTTCCAGTCGTCTGCAGGGGAAAGAGGCCGCGTCCGAGGAACTGGACGAAGAGGAGGTGCGGCCTGTTGGATAAAAAGAAAAAGGGGAAACTGATCGTACTCTCCGGTCCATCCGGAGCTGGTAAAAGTACGGTTATTTCTGAACTGCTTAGGCGACATAAAGATATTCATTTTTCTGTATCCTTCACTACCCGCCAACCCCGGGAGGGAGAGACTAACGGAATAGATTATTATTTTGTGGATCGAACAGAATTTAAGCGTATGATTTCCGGAGATGAACTTTTGGAATTTGCCGAATATGTAGATAATTACTATGGTACCTCCCTTAAGGTCATCCAGGATCATTTGGAGTATGGAATAGATGTATTGCTGGATATTGAGGTTCAAGGTGCGTCCAAAGTCAAGGCTAAATGCCCTGAAGCGGTATCTATTTTCCTCATTCCTCCTTCTTTGGAGGAATTATCCCGTCGGCTTCATCAACGTGGCACCGACAGTGAGCGTGTCATCCAAGATCGCCTACAACGTGCAAAAAGTGAATACAAAGAGATTGCAAACTATGATTATTTGGTGGTTAACGATGATGTCCAATTGGCGGTAAACAAAATTATATCCATCTTGAACGGGGAAGAACTGTCGGGGGAGCAAACGAATATATTTAATTGAAGGAGTGCTGTAATTATGCTGTTGTATCCAGCAATGAAGGATTTACTGAAAAATATCCCCAGCCGGTATCTGCTGGTTAATGTGGTGGCCCACCGGGCACGGGAGATATCCAATGAGTCGGAGGCTTCCCAAGCTTCTCTGGATGACAAGCCAGTAACTTTGGCCATTCAGGAGGTAGCCGATGGAATCTTGACCCTGGACAACGCACCTGCGTGATGGAAAGGCAAGTGAGGGGAGCTTCCCATCGCTTGCCTTTTCCGGTGAGAGAAAGCAGGCAAATTTGATGGAAGTAAAAACAGCCCAGGTGGTTTTGGCTGCCGCAACCTATGCCATTGACCGGCCCTATACCTACCGGATCCCGGCGGAACTAGTTGGCCTCCTGCAAGCGGGTATGCGGGTGTTGGTTCCATTTGGGGCCGGTAATCGGAGGACAGATGGTGTAGTCCTTCAGATATCGACTGGTCAGATGGAGGAAAAGCTGAAGGATATCCTCGCCTTGCTGGACGAAGAGCCTATGCTGGACCGTGATGGATTACAGTTGGCTCTTTGGCTGAGGGAGCACTGTTTTTGCACCGTTTATGAGGCGGCACGGGCTATGCTTCCGGCAGGACTGTGGTTTTCCATTCGGGACTGTTGGCACATTGCCCCTGGTGTGGATCGTAAGCTGGCCTATGAAGCGGCTGGACGTTCTGAGCATGCCCGGCATTTAGTCGATATGCTTTTTGCAAAGGATGGTGGTGCAGAGCTCGTGCAGATCCGCGCGGCCTTTGGGATAAAGGATCCGATGCCGGCGATCCGTACGCTCTCTTCCAAAGGGATTATTCTTCAAGAAACCAGTGCTGCTCGTGGAGTTGGGGATAAAACCGAACTGACCGCTGTTCTTACTGCACCTCCGGAGGATGCCCTCTCCCAGCTTAGCGGAAGGCGTGCAAGGGCTCCGCTCCAATACGCTGTGGTAGAACTACTGTGCACATTGGGACAGGTTTCTGCAAAGGAGTTGTGTTACTTTACTGGGGCTACCAACGCGACCCTGCGTGCTTTGGAGAAAAAGGGCTTGCTCCGATTAGAGCGGTGTGAGGTGTTGCGCCTTCCTTTGTCTCTGGAGGCCGGTGGAGAGGCGGCTGTCCCCATCTCCCTTAACAGGGAGCAGCAGGTAGCCTTTGAGGGACTCAAATCCCTTTTGGAGATGCGGAAACCAGCTGCAGCCTTGCTCTATGGAGTAACCGGAAGTGGAAAGACACAGGTCTATTTAAAGCTGATTCAATCTACATTGGAGCGTGGGCAGACCGCCCTGGTGTTGGTACCTGAGATCGCTTTGACACCCCAACTAATGCGACTATTTATCTCCTTTTTTGGCCGTCAGGTTGCATTGCTTCATAGCTCTTTATCTGCGGGAGAGAGGTGTGATGAGTGGAAGCGGATACGGCGGGGAGAGGCAAAATTGGTGGTGGGGACCCGCTCGGCAGTGTTTGCCCCTTTGACCAATCTTGGACTAATTATTCTGGATGAGGAGCAGGAGGGGAGTTATAAATCAGAGCAGGTACCCCGCTATCATGCCAGGGAGGT
Organism: Oscillospiraceae bacterium; assembly: GCA_045543215.1. Classification (GTDB taxonomy): domain Bacteria; phylum Bacillota; class Clostridia; order Oscillospirales; family Oscillospiraceae; genus DXYV01. The sequence continues at coordinate 485 of JAZQMD010000093.1, read as the reverse complement.
GGCAAAGTACCGCTGTACCCGTTCTAATGGGCTTTTGCTACTGGGTTCGGCCACTCCTTCGGTGGAGAGCATGTACCACGCCAGACAGGGAAAATATCATCTGTTTACCATGTCCCAGCGCTATAATACTCAGGCGCTCCCCTCCGTTACTCTGGTAGATTTAAAAGAGGAACTGAAGGCAGGAGTTGGCGGTAGTATCAGCCGTCCCTTGCGGGAAGAGATACAAGAGAATTTGGCCCGGGGGGAACAATCTATCCTGTTTATTAACCGCCGGGGAGCAAATAGACTGGTTACCTGTGGGGAATGTGGACATGTGACTCAATGCCCCAATTGCTCGGTTCACCTCACATACCATTCAGCAAACCGAAGGCTCATGTGCCATTACTGTGGGCACTCAGAGCCAAAGCCTGTCCAGTGCTCTGAGTGCGGCGGTATGCTGGCCTTTATGGGGGCTGGAACGCAAAAGGTACAGGCTGAGCTGGAGG
>JAZQMD010000092.1:0-3552 GCA_045543215.1 Oscillospiraceae bacterium | reverse complement strand
CACACTCCAGGGCTGGGGCGTACTTGAAATCGATCTCATGCTGACCTTGTGCTACCTCATGGTGGCTGGCCTCAATCTCGTAGCCCATCTCCTCCAGAGCCAAACAAATCTCCCGCCGGGTAGGTTCACCGTGATCCAACGGTCCAAGATCGAAATAGCCGGCCTCATCATTTGTCTTAGTGGTAGGTTTTCCTTCCTCATCGGTCTGGAAGAGAAAAAACTCCGCCTCAGGACCTACGTTAAACTCATCATACCCCATAGCCCTAGCTTTAGCTAATGCTCTTTGGAGCACTCCCCGCGGGTCACCCACAAAGGGAGTGCCGTCAGGGTTATATACATCGCAAATCAGGCGGGCCACCTTGCCGTGCTGAGGACGCCAGGGGAAAATGACAAAGCTGTCCAGATCCGGGCGTAGATACTGATCAGACTCGTTAATACGCACGAAACCCTCGATAGAAGAGCCGTCAATCATGATTTGATTGTTAACTGCCTTCTCGATTTGGGAAGCAGTAATAGCCACGTTTTTCAGCTGACCGAAAATATCCGTAAACTGCATACGAATAAACTTTACCTCTTCCTCCTTTACAATACGGATAATGTCGTCCCTAGTATAGCCCATGATAGAATCCCCTTTCTCGAAATCTTAATTTATTGATTGAAGTCCACATCCAGAATCAGAGTTTTGTAAAAGAAAAAGGCGCTCCACCCCTTTGGGTTGGAACGCCTTCGTCCTCAACTAAAATATCTGTGTTGAGTATATCCGTTCCCTACACGGTTGTCAAGAATTTGTTGCAGATTAAAACTATTTTTATTACATTACACTGTAACAAAACAATGATTAAGCCACATTATTTTATACAATTTGCCCTATATATTTATATCCTTAGCTGATGGCAATGGGATATTGCTCTGTAAAGCACCCTTCGCAAAAACCGCATTCGGCATCTGGGGCTATTTGCCGAAGTGCATCCAAGCTCAGGTAGCCCAGGCTATCCGCCCCGGTAGCCGCTTGTATCTCCTCCAGAGTGTTATGGCAGGCAATCAGCTTCTCTTTATCCGGGATATCGGTGCCAAAATAGCAAGGGGCAATGAAGGGGGGCGCAGACACCCGCATGTGGACCTCAACCGCGCCAGCATCCCGCAACAAATTGATAATCTGCCGACAGGTAGTACCCCGGACAATAGAGTCATCAATCATCACCACCCGCTTACCCTCAATCTGGCTGCGCAACGGGGATAGCTTAAGGCGCACCGCATTCTCCCGGCTGGCTTGGTCAGGTGTGATAAAGGTGCGTCCGATATAACGGTTTTTGATAAATCCGTCACTATACGGGATTCCCGACTCCTCGGCGTAGCCCATAGCCGCATCCAGGCCAGAATCGGGCACACCAATCACAACGTCTGCCTCCACGGGATGCTCCCGGGCTAGCAGACGTCCGGCCATTCTTCGCGCCTCATAGACCCACTGTCCTTCGATGACCGAATCAGGCCGGGCAAAGTAGATGTATTCAAAGATGCACATATGAGAACGGCCAATACAGTTACTCCTATCGGAATAAACCTGTCCGTCTTCCACCCATAGCACTTCACCAGGCTCAATATCCCGCTGGAACACTCCGCCCACACTCTCCAAGGCACAGGACTCAGAGGCGAAGAGTACCGCATCCCCTCGGCGGCCCATACATAGGGGACGAAAGCCCCATGGATCCCGTGCCGCAATAAGCTTCCTGGGCGACATGACAATAAGAGAATAGGCCCCCCGCAACCGGCCCATAGCGTTGATAACCGCCAACTCGGCAGATGGAGTATGTAATCGCTCTTGCGCTACGGCATAAGCGATGATCTCAGAATCACTGGTGGTTTGGAAAATACCGCCCCGGTACTCAAAATCGGTGCGCAAGGCATCGGTATTCACCAAATTCCCATTGTGCACTAAAGCCAAGGCCCCCTTTACATATTTAATGGTCAGGGGTTGAGCATTCTCCCGTCGTCCACCACCAGTGGTAGCATAGCGCACATGACCAACCGCCATATCGCCCCCTAGCTGATCCAGGGTTTCCTCTTGGAAAACCTCCCCCACCAGTCCAACATCCTTATGAAAGGAGAGCTCCCGCCGGTTCATCGTCGCGATGCCGCAGGCCTCCTGTCCCCGATGCTGAAGGGCGTATAGCCCATAATAGGCAGTGCGGGCACAATCCCCAGCGGGATCGTACACCCCAAACACGCCGCATTCCTCATGTATCTCATCTAAGCGCATATGATTACTCCCACTTATTGTCCCATCTGCGGCAAACCGCCACCAAATCCGGACAACTGGCTACCATTTTAATTTAAGTTTTTTTATCATATCATATTCGCCAAAATTTTTCAATCTTATTCATCTAAAACTACCTTTTCCTTTTGGCGTTGTTTTTCTACTTCAGCCATCATCCCTCTGTCACCTTTTCACCCAGCTTCCCATAGGATGGAGTGCAGTCCATTGAAAGGAGAATGCATATGACTGACTATACTCGTATCCGCACCTACGGATATCCTATCGTTGCCGCCGCCGAGTCCGCCTCCTGCGGCTGCGCCGCTGTCAATGAAACCTCTTCCTGCGGATGTGCCACCACCGAGTCCGCCTCCTGCAGCTGCGCCGCCGCTAATACCGCTATTACCACTAATATCTATACCCGTGCCTCCAGCCGGGCTGAAAGCAGAAATATTAACAACACTGAAGGCTGCACTTGCTGCAAAGCCTCCATGCGGGATGCCCTGAGACTACTGTGCTGCAACGCTGTGTCCGACCTGGTAGATTTTGATGCCTTTGCCTTCCTCACCGATTTTAACATGGTAGGCGCTACTCCCGCCGTCATGCCGGAAGACGCCAATGATAATCTAACCGACCTCAGCGGTACTTTCCGCCGCTTCTCTCCTTGCAACTGTGATATGATCGACATTGCCGGTACGGTTATGACACCTTTTGGCAGCACGGTGGACGTGGACGAGGCCAGCCTTTGCTCTCTGTCCGCCATCGTGTTCCAGCTCCTCCCCGCTCCCACTCCAGATCCCGCCACCGCCTACTGCATCGCCGACACTGATCTAACCCGCTACCGCCAGGTACGTGACCTGCTCCAAAGCGAACTGAGTACCACCTGTCGGTCCTACGGCCAATGCGCCTGCCAGTGCGACTGTACTGATGACTGTTGCTGCGCTGCGGGCGTACTCAACGCTCTATCCAACACCTCACTGAACAACCGCACCACCCTAGTAGCTGGCCTGCTCTCTCTACGCAATGTTACCGCTCTTGGTACCATTGGCAATGTTCTGGTCTTGGGCAGCGAAGAAAACAGCCGCTTTTATTTTGTCTGCGCCAACAAAGTTGAGTTCCTGGCGTAAGCTTTTCTCTTTGAGCACAACGGAAGTCCCTCGTCCAAAGACGGGGGCTACATAAAGCTTTCTAGAGAGATGATGATCACTTCCAGCCCCTGATCCATAGCATAGTTGAGCGTATACATGGTACAACACACCGAAACGCAAAGTATTCCCTCCGCTATCCGAACACCCGTCTCA
>JAZQMD010000091.1:0-12025 GCA_045543215.1 Oscillospiraceae bacterium | reverse complement strand
TCCGTTAACCCCGCAAGAAGCTTCGGACCCGCACTCTTCGTTGGCGGTGACGCACTTGCAGATGTTTGGGTATTCATCGTTGCTCCTCTTATCGGCGGTGTTCTTGCTGCTCTTGTTTATAAATTTCTTGCAGGCAAGAAGGGTGAATAATTAATATTGACTTGGTTAAAAAAGCATGATATAATATGTGCGATAAATTTCAGGGGAGGTAACGGAAATGAAGCATATCAAAACTATCGAAACCAAGAACCTTTGCGAAAGCGCAAAGAACGGCGGTTGCGGCGAGTGCCAGACTTCTTGCCAGTCAGCTTGCAAGACCAGTTGCGGTATTGCCAACCAACCGTGCGAAAAGGGCAAGTAATTGCACACCTTTAAAAAATGCCGCCGGAACAGGCGGCATTTTTTATATAAATAAAAATTAAAATTTTACAGGATCACAGGAGACTTTACCTATGGTACACCAATATCAACTTGACGGTTACAACATTGTACTGGATGTCTGCTCCGGCTCTATCCATGTGGTGGATGAGGTCGCTTATGACATCATCGCTATGTTTGAGCAACATGATCGGGATTCCATTCTAAACACTATGGCCCAAAAGTACGCCGGTCGGCCCGATGTGACTGAGCAGGACATTGAAGAGTGCTACCTCCAGGTCGTTGCACTCAAAGATTGCGGCAAACTCTTTTCACCCGACACATTTGAGCCACTGGCGGGAAGTCTGAAAGAACGCTCTGCCGGGGTTGTCAAGGCTTTATGCCTGCATGTCGCCCACACCTGCAACCTCACCTGCGCCTATTGTTTTGCAAGTCAGGGTAAATACCACGGCGATCAGGCGTTAATGAGTTTTGAAGTAGGTAAGCAGGCCCTCGATTTTCTCATCGCCCACTCCGGTAGCCGCCGCAACTTGGATGTAGACTTTTTTGGCGGCGAACCGTTGATGAATTTTGATGTCGTAAAACAGCTTGTCGCTTATGGCCGCAGCCTTGAGAAAGAGCATGGAAAAATTTTTCGCTTTACCTTCACCACCAACGGCACGCTTTTAAATGACGAGATCATTGATTTTCTCAACCGAGAGATGAATAACGTAGTACTTAGTCTAGACGGCCGCAAGGAAGTGCACGATCGTTACCGTATAGATCGTGCCGGTAAAGGAAGCTGGGAACAGATTGTACCTAAATTTCAGAAATTAGTAGCCACCAGAGGGGATAAAAAATACTATATACGCGGAACTTTTACCCACGCCAATCCCGACTTTCTTGCGGATGTCCAGCAGATGCTGGATCTAGGCTTTACAGAACTGAGTATGGAGCCGGTGGTCTGTCCCCCAGGAGATCCTGCAGAGTTAACTGCGGAGGACCTTCCCATCGTACTGGAGCAATACGAGCAACTCGCCCAACTTCTACTACGCCGCCATAAAGAGGGCAAACCTTTCAGTTTCTATCATTATAAACTTGACTTAACAAACGGCCCGTGCATCTATAAGCGTATTTCCGGCTGTGGCTCTGGAACGGAATACATGGCCGTTACTCCCTGGGGAGATCTTTATCCATGTCACCAATTTGCGGCAGACAGTGAGCTTAAACTCGGCAACATCTGGGATGGCGTGACCAATTTGAAAGAGCAGGAAAATTTCAGTTGTTGCAATGTCTATAGCCGTTCGGAGTGCCGTGATTGTTGGGCCAGATTGTACTGTTCCGGTGGATGCCCAGCCAATGCCTATCACGCTACAGGCTCGATTCATGGCATTTATCAATTTGGCTGTGAGCTGTTTCGCAAGCGGATGGAATGTGCCATCATGGTGGCTGTTGCAAAATCTGTGCAAGAAATCGCTTAATGCAAACCCCCATTTACGATTTTGCCGTCCGCTATGCCCGAAGCAATGCTCTGCGGTTGCACATGCCAGGGCACAAGGGCCATAACATGCTTGGGCCGGAACCCTATGACATCACTGAGATCCATGGCGCGGACAGCCTCTATCAGGCAACGGGCATCATACAGGAGAGTGAGTCCAACGCAAGCCTACTATTTGGCTGTGAGACCTTTTATTCCACCGAAGGCTCCTCCCTTTGTATCCGTGCTATGCTCTATTTGACAGTCCTTTATGCAAGGCAGACTGGAAAAAAACCTTTGATTGCCGCAGGAAGAAATGCCCACAAAGCCTTTTTGAGTGCGGTTGCTCTGCTGGATCTGGATATTATCTGGCTCTATCCCAAACAGGCCGACTCCTATCTCTCCTGTGGGATCGATGCACAAACCTTGGAAACCATGCTGGCAGAGGAACCGCAAAAGCCTGTAGCGATTTATCTTACCAGCCCGGATTATCTGGGCAACACCGTAGATTTACACGCTATTTCACGGGTTTGCCGCCGACATGAGGTTCTTTTGTTGGTGGACAACGCCCATGGCGCCTATTTAAAGTTTTTATCGGAGTCCCAACATCCCATTGACTTGGGAGCGGATCTCTGCTGCGATTCGGCCCATAAAACGCTTCCCGTTCTGACGGGGGGCGCCTATCTCCATGTTTCCCCTAAGGCCCCTGCCCTGTTTTCTGCCCAGGCAAAAGCCGCATTGGCTCTGTTTGGCTCCACCAGCCCCTCTTACTTGATCCTCCAATCTCTGGACAAAGGGAACAAATATTTGGCAGAGGGATATCCTGAACGCCTTTCTTCATTTATAACAGCAGTACAAGTTACTAAGGACAGGCTAAGAACACACGGCTACATCCTTCACGGAGATGAGCCTTTGAAGCTGACCCTTAGCGCAAAGGCCTATGGATACCGGGGAGATCAGCTTAACAAGCTCTTACTTCATCAGCGTATTATGTGTGAATTTTCTGACCCTGACTCTGTAGTGATCATGTTTACCCCGGAAATAGGAAAAGCAGGCTTGTATCGGCTTGAGCAGGCCCTGTTCTCCGTCCCCCGGAAACCAGCCATTTTAGAGCAGCCTCCCATATGCCCCAGAACAGAACAGGCCATATCCGTTAGGCAGGCATCCCTCTCCCCAAGAGAGGTAGTCCCAGTCTCTGAAAGTACAGGAAGGATCCTGGCCGAAACCTCGGTGGGGTGTCCCCCCGCAGTCCCTATCATAATCTGCGGCGAACGCATTACCGCAGCTACCCTCCCCTGCTTTTCTTACTATGGGCTGACAGCTTGTAGTGTAGTAAATGAATTTTTTTAACGAAATATCTCTATGTAATCATTCCATTTTCACTCTGCCCACCATCTGCTCCAGGGTTTTCCTTGGCACAAACAAATTATGCGCTATGCCCTTTGTTATTAAAGGGCATAGCGCAATCTTATAGTGAAATAACAGTTAAATTAATTCAATTTATAAAACGAAATTTAATCGTTAATTAGCATTAATATTCAGTTCCCCAATTATATTTAATATCTGGAGTTACATGCAATAATAGCGTTAATTAAACGTGGCCCCATGAAGTCTCCTGCAACAATTCCAACATATTTTAATTTATGTCTATCAATATAGTTTGCAGTTAGCGTATTTGTTCCTTCAAATGCGATTGATGCAAAGCACAAAAACCACCCCACTCTAGGAAAATCTGGATCGTGCCCCCTAAAAAATGGCTCTGACTTTCCGGTAAGTAAACGGGGAGCCCCGGTTTCTGAACTAGAGTGTCCGCTGGCGACAAAGTATGGAAAAACACCTCCAGAGGCACTTAAGTAATTTAAATATGTTTTACTATTAGCTCTTGCGTCGTTTGCCTTAATTAACTGCGCTTTGATTTTATCCCATTTACTATGAAGTTCCCAATTAGTATTTAAATGGTAACTATCCTGTATATCCAGACCACGGTAGTTCATCCCTATGTTAATGGACCATATTTCCGACATAACACAAACCTTGCCACGAAGCTCTCTCAGCGTAGGATTTTGAGGACTGTTAGAATTTCCCATTCTCCAAAATAGATTAGGGTATCTGTTAACATACCGGTTAAATAAATCAAGCATTTTTGAATCAGAAACAGAGGTGTGTTCCTGTTTTATTCTCATAAAAATTGTTTCAGTAGGATGATACTGCAAATATCTTTGTACAGTACTTAAGACATCATCAAAAGAATAGCCCGTCCAAATAATACCATGATGAATTGAAAAATGGTCACCCTTATAAGTCAAACGGATGTCAAGATACCGAACACCTGCTAATAACTGGGTCCACAGATCCATAGCTTGAGTTCGTGAAATTTCACTTACAATCAAGTTTTTTGAATAAGCCATGGTATCATGGGTACCAGGAATTGATAGTTGACTAACTCTTCTGCTATCCGGAATTTTGGACATCCATCTGCTATTATTATAAAGGGCGTAGTCTTCATTCCAATAGGCAGTGTCATAGTGTGCTGCAACAGAACCTACACATAAAAAAAGTATAATGAAAAAGGCTATCATATTCTTGCACTTCATTAGACTTTTCACCCTTACTCCCCCTTCTGCTTTAAAAATTATTTAAGTACCAAAATTTTTCGTTTGCCTTCTTTTATTTAACATTTATGCTAAACCAGCCTCCCTTAATTATTTACTTTATAAAAATAATAGTTTACTTTTACCATTTTTTCAAGCAATAAATATCACGAATTTTTCCAATATATTTTCCTAAATTTTTAGATATAAGTTGGCCATTTAAGGTAAGAATACACGGAAATCACAAACAAAATAATATAAAATATAAAAACATAAATTTTGGCCGAGACAAGGAATATTTTTTTATAAATATCCGGTATTCTCAAAGGACAATACCATTATCCGCACTTTTTTCTTAGGCTAATTTTAGAAAGTCCCTTTTGTAATAGGGATTGTTTCTTGTGTAAAAATGTAGTATAATGTTGATTAATAAAATTCAGATCGGCCTTTTTGCAAAAAGATGATCTTTTAATGACTGAAATATAAAGAGGTGTGGGCATGGAATCAGTTTTGCATGAATTACGTAGTGCCGTGCTTGGTGGATTCAATCGTCAGGATGTGCTGGACTATATTGAACGCCTGACCCGGGAGCAGAATCAAAAAATCAGCGCTCTGGTCACAGAACTGGAAACTGTTCAGAAAGAGCGGGACTATCTGTCTGCCGCCCTGGACAGTATGCGCGAGGAAAGTAACGGTTTTGTCAAGCAGGAGGCCGTGACACGCTCCTGCCTGGAGGAGAGCGGACGCAACCTGACTCGGGTACAGGAGGAATTGCAGACAACCCGCACTCAGCTGACTGTGACCAGAAAGGAAGTAGCCGAACTTCAGAACAAAATATCCCAACTTGAGCCTATGGCCAAGCGTTACGAGGCCTTGAAAGACCGCGTGGCCACCGTAGAGTTGGATGCCCATCAAAAGGCCCAATCTACTCTAGACAAGGCCCAAGCTGAGGTAGATGCCCTCCAGTCCGCTACCGCCCGGTGGATGGGAGAAATTCAGGAAACCTATGACCGCCTACGCGCCCAGGTACGTGAGTGTGCTCAAGTTTCGGCCCAGGCCGAGGCTGCCTTTTCTTCCATGGAGGAGGAGTACCTTAGCCTTCTGAGCCGTGGCCTTCCCCATCAGCAAGAAAACGATTTATGAGTCACCATATTTTAAACACCTCCCAACTTCCCGCTGCTCTTCCCTCCTTACAGGCGGGAGACCGGGTAACTCTATCAGGAACCATCTATACTGCCCGTGATGCGGCCCATCAGCGCATGCTCCAGCTGTTGGAGGAAGGCCGCCCCCTTCCCTTTGACCTTCGCGGTGCGGTAATCTATTATGCTGGACCAACTCCCGGACAGCAGGGCATGGCCGTGGGTGCTTGCGGCCCCACCACCGCCAGCCGGATGGACTCCTTTACCCCTCGTCTGCTTGATCTGGGCCTATGTGCCATGATTGGAAAAGGGGAGCGCTCCCCATTCGTACGGGAAGCCATCGTTCGTAACGCAGCTGTCTATTTTGCCGCTGTGGGAGGAACGGGTGCCCTCATCGCCCGTTGTATTCAGTCCGCACAGCCCATTGCCTTTGACGAATTAGGCTGTGAATCCATCAAACGCATGACAGTCCTTGACTTTCCTCTCACGGTAGCAATCGACTCTACCGGTAAAGATTTATATCAGCTGGGTCGGGCTCAATACATTCAGTCTTAACAGTAACAATTACGGCGCAGGGCCATCCTCCTGCGCCATTATCTTTCTCCTAATTTTGTTATGTCCCCGGTGCTTCGTGCCACAGCTTGAATGACTCCACACGACCCACGCAATAATCTGGCTACCCCGGGCCAGAAAAATAAAAAAGCCATTTCTGCTTTTCATTGACTTGCTATCATTGGAAATGTTATAATATTTAGAACACTGTAATTTTGCCACTTCGGCCCGGAAAGGATAAGCAAACCATGTGGATCGCCAATCGTTGGAGGGAATATGAGCTGCTGGACTGCGGTCGTGGAGAGAAACTGGAGCGATGGGGAAACTGTCTGCTGGTCCGGCCCGACCCTCAGGCCATCTGGAACACCCCCCGGGAACTGCGTGGCTGGAATCAGCCGAACGCCCGGTATGTTCGCTCCAGCCTGGGTGGTGGTCAGTGGTCCTTCCGTGCCGTACCCGAGCGGTGGCAGATTCATTATGACAGTCTTACGTTCAATGTTGGCCTTATGAACTTCAAACACACCGGTATTTTTCCTGAACAGGCGGTTAATTGGGATTTTGCACGGGAAATGATCACCCGGGCAGGCCGCCCTGTCACTGTACTCAATCTGTTCGCCTATACCGGCGGAGCCACCATTGCCTGTGCAGCGGCAGGGGCAAGTGTATGCCATGTGGACGCGGCCAAGGGCATGGTCACCTGGGCAAGAGATAACGCCCGATCCTCCGGTCTGGAGGACAGGCCTATTCGCTGGATTGTAGACGATTGCGCCAAATTTGTGGAACGGGAGATCCGCCGTGGACGGAAATACGATGCGGTCATTATGGATCCCCCCTCCTATGGCCGGGGTCCATCTGGGGAAATTTGGAAGCTGGAAGAAAATCTTTATCCCTTTGTGGAACTGGTGTCCGGCGTACTCAGTAGTGACCCTCTGTTTGTCATCCTTAACTCTTACACCACTGGTCTGGCTCCATCGGTTCTTACCTACATTCTTCAAATGGTCGTAGGCAAAAAGTTTGGCGGACATACAGTGTCAGACGAACTTGGCTTACCTGTTACCCAAAGCGGTCTAACCCTTCCTTGCGGGGCCACAGGACGTTGGGTAAGGGGGTAGCCGGTCATACCGGCCATTATCTGTTTACCATAAAATGAGGTCGTTTTTATGGCACAATCCATCATTCAAACTCAACAGCTTACCTTTTCTTATACCACCGAGGAAGGGGTGGCTCCCATCGTGTTGGACGGGGTGAGTCTGGAAATCCAGGAAGGTTCCTTCGTTGCCATCCTGGGCCACAACGGAAGCGGCAAATCTACCCTTGCCAAGCACATGAATGCGATTCTCCTCCCCACAGGTGGTAAGGTATATGTGGACCGAATGGATACCATGGATGAGTCCCTTCTTCTCGATATCCGCCGCACCGTAGGTATGGTCTTCCAAAACCCGGACAATCAAATCGTGGCCAGTGTGGTAGAAGAGGATGTTGCCTTTGCCCCGGAAAACCTGGGTATCCCATCGGCAGAAATTCGATCCCGGGTGGATGAGGCTCTGGCCCTGGTGGATATGAGCGCCTATGCCCGTCACGCACCCCATCTCCTATCAGGCGGTCAAAAGCAACGGGTGGCTATCGCCGGGGTTATCGCCATGCGTCCCCGGTGCATCGTACTGGATGAGCCAACCGCCATGCTAGACCCGGTGGGTCGGAAAGAGGTTCTATATACGATCCGCAAGCTTAATGCGGAATCGGGGGTCACTGTGGTGCTCATTACTCACCATATGGATGAGGCCGCTCAAGCCAGCAGACTGGTCGTCATGTCCCAGGGACAGGTTATTGCCGACGGCTCTCCTCGAGTCATATTCAAAGATGTGGAGAGGCTGCGTACCATTGGCCTTACTGTACCCGAGCCAGTACAGTTGCTCTGGGAGCTGCGCCAGGCCGGGATAGATGTGCCCGCCGATGCACTCACCGATGAAGAATGCGCTCAGGCGCTACATCGGCTTTTAGGGTAACCTGAGACAATTTAGATTTGAAAAGGAAGCACCGTCTATGGAACCCATTATTGAGACCCGACAACTGTATCATACGTACAGCGCCGGTACCCCCTTCCAGCGGGAGGCCCTGGCCGGGGTTAATCTTTCCGTGTACCCGGGAGAATTCCTTGGTATTATCGGTCGCACCGGAAGTGGCAAGTCCACTCTCATTCAGCATCTTAACGGCCTGTTAAAACCTACCTCCGGTCAAGTGCTTTTCCAAGGAAAAGACATTTGGTTTGATAAGTCCACCACCCAGGCCACCCGTTTCCAAGTGGGACTGGTGTTCCAATACCCGGAGCACCAGCTTTTTGAAGAGACGGTCTACAAGGACATCGCCTTCGGTCCCACCAATATGAAGCTTGACCGGGAGGAGATTGATCATCGGGTACACCAAGCTGCACGCTTCGCCGGGCTGGATACAGCGACTTTGGAAAAATCTCCCTTTGATCTCTCCGGTGGCCAGAAACGACGGGCCGCAATTGCCGGAGTCATCGCTATGCAACCCTCAGTTCTCATCCTGGATGAACCCACCGCTGGGCTTGATCCTGCCGGTTCAGAGAGTATCCTGGCCAATCTGCGGGAATACCATCATGAGCGCGGAGCCACCATCATTCTGGTGTCCCACTCTATGGAGGAGGTCGCACGGGAGGCAGATAGACTAGTGGTGGTCAACGATGGCACCATCGCTCTGTCCGGCTCTCCCCGGGAGGTCTTTACCCATGGAGTACAACTTGAGGCCATAGGTCTTGGAGTGCCGGCTATGACGCGGGTATTCCGCCGCCTGCGAGAGTTGGGTGGAGATGTGGATCCATCGGTCTACACTGTGGAGCAGGCTAAGCAGGCTATCCTGACCCGCCTTGGAAAGAGAGGGCGCTAATGGCTATTCGAGATATTACTTTGGGCCAGTACTTCCCAGGCAATACGCCTATTCACCACATGGATCCCAGAGCTAAGTTGCTGCTCACCTTATTTTATATTGTAGCCCTCTTCCTGGCCAAAGGAGCGGTCACCTACCTAATGATGTTTTTCTTACTTGTCCTTGGCATTACCTCCTCCCACATTAAACCTAAGGCAATTTTAAAGGGGCTTAGGCCAGTGTTTTTCATCCTGCTAGTTACTGCTATCCTTAACCTATTCTATACCCCCGGGCGGGAGCTGATCTCCTTCTGGATTCTAACCATCACCTATGAGGGAGTACACAACGCCATCTTCATGATCTGGCGCATTACGATGCTCATCTCCTGCACCTTTCTGTTAACCTACACCACCTCCCCAATCCTACTCACCGACGGGCTAGAGTCCCTATTGGGGCCTATGAAGAAAATTCATGTGCCGGTACATGAGTTGGCTATGATGATGTCCATTGCCCTTCGCTTTATTCCAACTCTTATTGAAGAAACCGATAAAATTATGTCGGCCCAACGAGCCCGTGGGGCCGACTTTGACACCGGCAGCCTTCTAAATAAGGCCAAAGCCCTCATTCCTCTGTTAGTTCCCCTGTTTATCTCCGCATTCCGCAGGGCCGACGAACTGGCCATTGCCATGGAATGCCGCTGCTACCACGGCGGACAGGGCCGCACCCGTCTTCGGGAGCTCCATTACCGTTCCTCCGACTGCATCTGCATCGCCACCGGGCTGTTTCTATGCGTGGGAGTAGGTGCACTGGCCCACTTTGGCCTTTGAATCCTTTTTCGGAGGTGTATGCTTCCACTATGCGCAATATTGCCCTAAAGCTAAAATATATGGGTACCCGCTATCACGGCTGGCAGGTTCAAAAGGCCCATTCCTCCGTGGCAGAAACCTTAGAAAAAGCCCTGTCCAGCGTGGTATGCCATCCTGTCAAAGTGGTTGGGGCCGGACGTACGGATGCCGGTGTTCACGCCCTGTGCTATGTTGCTAATTTTCACACATTCTCCTCTATCCCCTGCCAGCGCCTCCCCCTGGCTGTAAACACCCGTTTGCCCCAGGATATTGTGGTATACAAGGCCACTGAAGTAGAGGAGAGCTTTAATGCTATCGGCTCCTGCCTGAGGAAGGAATATACCTACCGAATCCTTAATTCACGCATTCGGGATCCATTTTATGTCAATCGAGTCTGGTTTTATCCCAAATACCTGGACGAAACTGTCATGAACCAGGCTGCCCTTCAGTTTATAGGTACCCATGACTTCCGCGCAGTACGCTCGGTCGGCACCGAGACTCGCACCACCGTACGTACGGTTCATTATTGCCAAGTTTTCCGCCGGGGAGATATGATTGAGCTCAAGGTATGCGCAGATGGTTTTTTGTATAATATGGTCCGGGCCATCGTTGGTACTTGTGTTTACGCTGCTGAGGGAAAACTCAGCCCGATGGATATACCGGATATTCTGGCCTCGGGTAATCGCACCTTGGCTGGCCCTACCGCTCCCCCAGATGGTTTGTATATGTCCCATCTCTGGTATGACGAGGATGTTTTATAAGTTATATGGAAAAGGCGTACAAGAAAAAACCGAATATCCTGGTTCGCCTGCTGTTGTTTTGCATCGCCCTGGTTATAGTACTGGCGGCCTTTCATGACCAGCTAAATATGGACTCCCTCAGGCGCTGGTTTACCTATCGTGACCTCACCCTCAATGACAATGGCCAGGCGGAATCCTTCCGCTACTCCGGCTCCCCCGATGATGTGTTCGCCAACCTGGATGGTGACTTTCTGGTATGTTCAAACAACACCATTAGTCTTTACTCCGACAGTGGAACCAAGTACATCGACCAGCCTGTGTCTATATCCACTCCCGCTTTAGATATATCTGGCGGCTCCGCTGCGGTCTATGACGCAGGGGGGCACAGCATTTATGTACTGCGTCAGCGTCAGCTGGCCTTTCATCTGGAGTGTACTGGTAACATACTCTCAGCCCACCTTAACTCCAACGATTTATTGACGGTTGTATCCCAGGAATCGGGCTATCGTGGAGTTGTGACAGTATACGATCCCCACGGAGAAATTAAGGCTGCCTTGCGCCTGTCCAGCGCCTATGTAATGGAGGCCACCCTGGCTGATGACGGGACCACTTTGTCAGTGGTCACCATTGGACAGCAGGGCGGGACTTTTTCCTCCACCCTATCCATCTACGACTTGAGTGCTGCTCTCCCCGACCAGGTGAGCTATGACGTATCTCCCATCTCCTCCACAGACCTTGGAAGGAGTGTTATCCTCTCTTTGGATCAGGAAGTGGGGGCCATCTGGGCTCTGGGGGATCAGGGGCTTTCAGTTCTGAATTATACTGGTACCCTCCTGGGTATGGTAGACTGGTCGGACCGCTACTTAAAAAACTATACCCTATCAAACCATGGCTTTGCCGTGATCCAACTGGGACAGCACCGCACAGGCAGTCAAGGAGAGCTACATGTGGTGGATAAGGACGGCACCCTCCTAGGTAATATGCTCTTGGAGGCGCAGGTATTGTCCTTAGATGCAGCAGGACGCTATTTCGCCGTCCTCACCGCCGACCGACTAGACATCTATACCAAAGACCTTACCCTATACAGCAGCCTCTCCAGCACCCAAAACGCCCGCAAGGTGCTTTTGAGGGACGATGGCTCGGCTATACTCATTTCCGTTGGATCCGCCCGTCTCTATGTTCCATCCTGACCCTCAATCAATGATTCACATCCATGAAATGAGGTGCTTTTTATGGCTGTACTCCTGGATCTCGCTATCCTTGCCGTCCTTTTGCTATTTGCCTGGCGGGGTGCGGTGAGGGGATTGATTCTCACCCTATGCAGCTTGCTGGCTGTGTCAGTGGCCTTTGTTGGAGCCTTTTGGATCTCTGACCAGTTTAGCCAGCCGGTAAGTAACCTTATCCAACCCTATATTCAGGTCCATTTGGAAAACCTCCT
>JAZQMD010000090.1:0-4855 GCA_045543215.1 Oscillospiraceae bacterium | reverse complement strand
TCATTATTCAAACTGTCATGGAGAAATGCCCCCAGGAGATGGACTTTTTCAACGCTTTTGTGGATAAGGGACTGAAGGAGCGGTTGGTGCATGTGGCCTCTTCCGAATTTGGTCGGGTAAGCTACACTGAGGCTGTGGAGATTTTAAAAAAGAATAACGATCAGTTTGACTACAAGGTTGAGTGGGGATGCGATCTTCAGACCGAGCATGAGCGCTTTCTCACTGAGCAAATTTTCAAAAGGCCGGTATTTGTAACTGACTACCCCAAGGAAATTAAGGCTTTCTATATGCGGTTGAATGACGATGACAAAACAGTGGCTGCTGCCGATTGCCTAGTGCCGGGTATTGGGGAAATTATTGGGGGATCTCAGCGTGAGGAGCGGCTCGATGTATTGGAACGACGCATTAAGGAGTTGGGGATGAATCCTAAGGATTACTGGTGGTATTTAGATCTGCGGCGATATGGTACTTGCCGACATGCCGGGTTTGGTCTGGGATTTGAACGGATGGTTATGTATCTGACGGGGATTTCCAATATTCGTGATGTAGAGCTCCATCCCCGTACTGTAGGAAATGCGGAATTTTAATTACCAGGGGGTGACTGAGGGTAGCTCAGCCGCCTCCTGGCATAAGGAAAACACAAATTATTCATTGCTCATAGTACCATAATATAAGGAGGGGAGGCCCAGTGGGCCTCCCCTCCCTTAATTTAATATACAACTTATACGGAACCGTTTTCCAGGAAGTTCATCAATATCTGCGCCACGTGGGCCCTTGCCGAATTGCCTTGGGGATTCAGCTGACCGTCACCCTGACCGTTTATAATACCTGCACCGACAGCCCAGTTCATGGCAGAGCTGGCATAATCAGAGATTTGATTAATATCGGTAAAGCCTGTCAGAGCTTTCTGTGATGTGGCATTTTTCACTTCACCGGACTGAATGGAAAAGCGGTGCAGCATGGTCACAAGCTGCTGGCGGGTTACGTTATTAGTTGGTACTGTTCCATCGGAGATATCGTTATCCATAGCCCAGAGCCGTGCCGCTTCCATATTTTCGGGTTGTTGCCCAGATACACGGGCCAGCACCATCCATACCTGCTCGCGGGTAACAGTATTGTGAGGATCAAATGTGGTGTCATCAATGCCAAGCATTAGATTATTTTTGTTGACGTACTCTACTGCATCATGATACCAATCGTTTTCAGATACATCTGTAAAGGGATTTTCCCACTTTGGAGTAGCGGTGGGTTTGGGATCTACTTTACTTTCCTCGATGAACATTGCTTGAATAGCATACTGGTTCTGAACGTCCTCAAAGGTATAGCTTGATACTACACCTACACTCTTTCCGTCCACCAGAACGTCCGAAATGACGTAACCGGGGTTAGCAGTAATATCAAAAGTTATAGTTTCACCCTGAAGGACACTTACCCTACCTGATGGTGAAATAGTGCCTTCGTTGCCTGCAGTTGCCTGTATGATGTAATAGCGGTAAGATGGGCTATCCTCAAAACGATTACTGTTCTCCGTCCATGTGGCGGTAACCATAATGCTATGATCTGGCATGGTAAAGGTGGTTGTGGCACTCATTGGGTTGTCAAGAACGATCCCGTTATTCGTTACCCATCCGGCAAAGCTATAGCCATTACGTGTTCCCGCTTGGATCGTCACAATATCGCCCTGCTTATAGTAGTCGTTTCCACTTTGTGTTGCATAACTGCCGTTAACGGTAAGACCGTAGAGTATGGGTGAAACTGGTGTTGGCGTTGGCGTTGGTGTAATGGAACTACTGGCAGTCTCCCAAATGGCATAGAATGTGGTATCATGGCTTAAGGTATAGATACTGTTTGGATTGTACTGCTGTCCATTGGGGCTGTTTACTGCCCATGACTTAAATTTTTGATTGGCGGGGGCGGTAAAAGTGCATTCTGGCAACGTATAGTCACCGGAGACATCAAGTATGCTGTAATTAACACCTATACCACCGTTAGTGTCGAAAGAAACGGTATAAGTGGAAGGCTCTACCTCCTGTACGCGGAAGGTTGCCACCAGTTCTGCATTTTGCTTCAACTGAAGATCCGATACCATAATGCTCTCTACACTTCCAAGGGAGGTCCCGTTTACCGTAATATCCTTCACTTCATAGCCAGCGTCTGGAGTAATCTTAAATATCTGTGTGCCAGTTGCCTCAATTAAACCACTAGGTGAAATGCTCCCTCCGCTTTCAGCAGTTGCATGGACATAATGAAATTTCTTTACTGCATAAGGATAGGCATTTGTATCCCAATATCTTTCCTTTAAAGTCTCCATTAAAGCATCGTTGCTTTCAATTAGGGCCAACCCTGCCTGAATCTCACGCTTCTCTATGGGAAGTAAACTTTCATCTGCCACAGTTTGCCCGACCGCAAGAGAGCTTTCAGCCTCTGCTACTTTTTCTTTAAATGCATCCAGATATGGAAGCATTACTTTATAAATACGATTTTGCTTATCTTCTTGGCTCCACACATCTGGTACAAGACCATACTGCGTAACACGCAAAGATACATTTTGTGTTGTCGCATCCCAGCTGGTGCTTGGTAACGGTTTGCCGGTACTGTCGCAGTACGTGACGGTAAATCCCTTCTCCGCGTCCCTATGATAAACCATTACATGGTAGTCCATACCAAGATGAATCGTATCATTTAGGGTAGTAGTGCTTGTTCCATTAATGATTTTCTGATATACCTCTTCCCCATTCTCATTTTGTATGACAAATTTTAAATAGGTATCAGGGACGAGGGGTGCAGGAGTTGCACTGGTTGATATTTGAAGCTTACCTCTTGTCCCATCATAGGTCAGGTGGGCGGCATCACCATTAGAGCCATTTATATCAATTTCCAGACTAGTAAAGATCCCAGTGTCCGGATTTTTTGCGTTGGTTTCTGACTCAATTTGATAATTTGCAATTCCGATAATACCTGTGTAATTACCTTTTCCAACTGCCTTCACCGTTGCTGTTCCAACCTCAATATTATTCTCAAAGACAAGAGTATAATCCCGTCCTAGAACTACGGGCCATCCCTTTGGATTTGGATCAGTAACAGTAATTTTAGATGGCTGAAGGGCCTTTCCGGTGTATTTAAACGTTTGTTGATTTACAGTTACAACAAAGGATTTACTTGTGTCTGGAACAATTTGAAAAGTGCAAGTTGTTTCTTGTCCAGCGTATGTTCCAATTCCGGTAACCTTGATGGTTACTGTACCAATATTGATAGAGTTTCCCAGATATTTAACGGTATAATCCAGGTCTTTGACAAGGGTACGGGGAACTCCAGCAACTTCTGCCGTAACAGTTACGCCTGGGCGCTTTTTATTGGCAGTATAAATAGCAGTTTGAACATCACACACCGCTGTAAAATTTGTAATTGTAGGGGTTTCAATGGCAAAAACTGCTGTGGCCTGCATCCCGTCATACTGGCTGCCTTTTACACCGGTTACTACAACCTTCGCATGACCAAGCTCTACGTTATTACTATAGCTGACGGTATAATCTGTGCCAGATGTCAGTTCGCTCCCGCTCTGATCTCTGACAGTTACGGGAGGTGTCAATGCTTCACCTGTATAAATTTGAGGAACAATATTGTCAATAGTTAAAGTAATCCCTGAATCAAACGGGAAATATTTTGCATACTTTTGGCTAAAAGTTGTTTGATAACTTGTTTGATCTACTTTATCAAATTCACCAAAGCGATCATATGCTTGATTAATCTGCCGCTTTATATCAGTCAGATATGCACTATCTTGAAACTTATAATATGGATTTTTTGCAATTAAAGTATCCATGTACTTGCAAGCCGCTTGATACTGAATACTTCGAAGCTGCTTATCGCTAGTTTTGCTATTTGTTGGGTGTATAAGGCGTAATCCTAAATCCGTAACTTCAAAAATTGAATATGATGATTTACCTGGAAGATTTGCAATGTTTGGATGCAGCTTCAATGACTCATTTACTGTATTAAGAACCCTTAGTCGGGTACCCGGTTCTGCATGTACAAGCTTAATTTTGGCTCCAGGTGTAATGGAAAATGTTTTGTTAAAGGCTGGATGTACTACAGGAGCCGTATGTTGTGTAGTATAAATTACATTTCCATCTGCACCAGTAAGCTCAAATGAGCTATAAAGAGTATTGCCGAACGAGCTATGTGGTGCTGTGTTATTTATTGCAACCTGAACGGTGTTTGCCTGTGTATTCACATATACATTCATGTAGTTAACATTGCCTAATCCAAGAAAACGGATTGTTGCATTGGAGAAATAAGTGGCAGATGGATTTCCTCCAGACTCAGTACTAAAAGGTACCGTAGGATTCAAGGTATATCTTGTATCCTGGTTATACTGAATGATTGCAAAATCCGTACTCTTCATTTGTAAAGCGTCCGAGGCATCCGTGGGGAATAAAAGGCTATAGACTCCAATTGGAAGATCCACCTTATATTCCGTTGTACCCTGTGTTATTTTTACATTGGCCCGTTCGGTCACGCCGTCTGTGATGCTGATGGTCCGCCCATCGAGCACCCTGGTAGCGTCTTCTGACAAAGCAAAGGTAAGGGTTCCTTGATAGCCAAGTCCCTGCATTTGTGCGGTGTCTACAACATCATAAATATCTGATAGTCCAAGCTTGGAAACAACTTTATTTGCCTCAGGACGTCCGGCAGCCATTTCAGCATTATCAGTTGCAACCTTATTGGTGACGGGGTCTGCAAAAAGGTAAAATAATGGATAGACATTTAGGTAAAGACCAGCACGGTTAAGTTCGTCCACAGCGTTTTGTGTTGCCGGCCTTTGATAAAGCTTGAAGTATGATGCAGCGTTATA
>JAZQMD010000089.1:0-3433 GCA_045543215.1 Oscillospiraceae bacterium | reverse complement strand
CCGACTTACAAAGTGGTTTGGCATTTGTTTTTTTCTTGCGTCGAAAGATTGACATAAACCCCTTCCTTCACCATAAGCATTCACTCAAAAGAACACCAAAAAGGAGCCCCATGGCTCCTTTTAAAGAGAAAAATTAGTCCAGCGACCGATTAATACAAGCCTCCATATCCTCATAGCTGCTATTCTTTGAAAGAACTAATTCAGAGATCAGGATCTGCTTGGCCGAATTCAGCATTTTTCGTTCACCAGTGGATAGGCCACGGTTCCCTTCCCGCAGCATTAACCCTTTGACCACCCGGATCACCTCAGTTAAATCGCCGCTTTTTAAGCGAAGCATATTTTCCCGATACCGGTGGTTCCAATTTTGAGTCATATCCACATCGATACCTCGGATAGAGTTAATCACCTCATCCGCCTTTTGTGGATCAATAACCGGCCTGACCCCAATCTTTTCCGTATGCTCCGTTGGAATGAGCACCATCATGCTACCCACGGGTAGCTTCAGGCTATAGTAATCCCGGGTTACACCATTCATTTTCTTTTTTACAATATCGTCAATCACTCCGGCGCCATGCATGGGATGGACGATCTTATCCCCTACCTGGTACAAATCCTCCCACCTCCAAATTCATATGTAAAATTTGTAAAATATATTATATCCATTTTTTCCTCTTTTTGCAAGTTTTTTAATATATAAAATAAAAAGCTGCCCCACTTTCATAAAAAGCTGGGCAGCTTGACAACTTTATTCCTCAACAACAGCCTCAGTTGCAAGTTCCTCCTCGGAAAGAGGAGCTTCAGGCTCCAATAGAGCGCGGATAGACAGGGAAATCTTCTTATTCTCCAAATCAATGGCAGTAATCTTTACATCCATCTGCTGGCCCTCGGCCACCACATCAGAAACCTTATCCACCCGGCGGTCAGCCAACTGGGAAATATGGATCAAACCATCCACACCAGGAATTACCTCAGCAAAGGCACCAAAGGTCATCAGCTTAACCACTTTAGCATTAACCACATCACCAACATGGTAAGTTTCGATGAACTTTGTCCAAGGCTCCTGACTGCGATCTTTCATACCCAGAGAAATCTTCTTCTTCTCAGTATCAAAGGAAATAACATATACCTCCACGCTATCTCCTACGGAGACAACCTCGGCTGGATTCTTAATACGCGCCCAAGACAACTCCGAAATATGAACCATACCGTCCACTCCACCAATGTCCACAAAGGCACCATAGGAAGTCAGAGACTTAACCGTACCGGAATACCGCTTACCCTCTTCAATATTCTCCCATACTTCGGCGGCCTTGGCTGCTTGTACCTCAGCATTGACGGCACGGATGGAACCAACTACCCGGCGGCGGGCACGGTTAACCTCCGTAATGCGTAACTGAACCCGCTGCTTGAGCATGGAAGTCAAATCGGCTCCCCTGGGTTCCCCGCTTTGAGAAGCTGGAACAAACACACGGATGCCCTTGACATTGACTTCTAATCCGCCCTTATTGACCCCAGTGACCATGCCCTCCATCACATTTTGCTTCTCAACGGCGGACTCTACCTCTTCCCAATTTTTAACTGTATCCAGACGTTTTTTAGACAATGTCACAACACCTTCAAGATCGTTGACGCGCATCACATAGGTCTCAATCTCATCCCCGATCTTCACCATATCCGCCAGATTTATGGTCGGATCATCGGTCAGCTCGCTAATGGGTATGTACCCAGCGTGCTTGGTACCAAGATCAACCTGGATCTCGGTAGGTGTGATGTTGACTACAGTCCCGGTGACCTTCTCCCCTGTATTTAAAGTTTTGATCGATTTCTCCAGCAGTTCGGCGAAAGATTCCTCGATCTCCATGATTTCGTCGCTCATTTTGTCATATACCTCCTTAATGATCCACCCCGGCGTAGATGCGCCGGCGGTGATCCCAACACACTCATTCCCAGCAAAGATGCTAGGGTCGAGCTCGTCCCCACTCTCCACCTGAACCACCTTCGGACAGAGGGCGCTGCACAGCTGGGTCAGCCGTTTTGTGTTGGAACTTCTACGGTCGCCGATGACGATCATCCCATCGCAGACACGGGCCAAAGCCTGGGCCTCCGACTGACGTTTTGCAGTAGCACCACATATTGTATCAAATATTTCTACGTTTGTACACTCTTTTTTTGCTTTTTCAATGCATTTTTCCCAAACGTCTCTGGTTGAAGTAGTTTGGGAAACAAAGGTCAGTGGTTTTTCCCGGTTCTTCTCATCTTGGCATAACCACTGGGCCAATTCTTCCTCATTTTGCACCACAACACCGTTACGGCACCAGCCTGCAATCGCTACGACCTCCGGATGATCGGGCACTCCTACAATGACCGGAATTCTTCCCCGCTCCTCCGCCTCTCGGACGATCTGATGGATTCGGATAACATCAGGACAGGTGGCATTGGACACCTTGGCCCCTTTTTCTTCCAATACCTCATGGACTGCCCTGGCCTCTCCGTGAGAGCGAATAATCACACAGGCTTCCTCCGGAACCTTCTCTACGCAATCCACACATACGGCCCCCTTTTCCACCAGGGAACTAATTACATGGTCATTATGAATCACCGGCCCCAGCATTACCACCGGGCCTGTAGCGGCGCATTTCTCTGCTAGCTCTACCGCCCTACGTACTCCATAGCAGAAGCCTGCAGATTTTGCTAAAATCACTCTCAATTTGCCTGTTCCTCCATGGAATAGATTCGGTTCATAATCTCGTCAGAGATAGATTCATAGTCCTCTGATGTTGGCCGACTTCCACTGTAAGTTGGCCGATAAGGCTCTCCAAATACAACGGTAGTCCTGACAAACCATCTTTTCTTTCGGGGAATATAAATTGGTATAATGGGGACATCCGTCCGGGTAGCCAGCATAGCCGCTCCAGTATGTACTTCTCCCTTCTCTCCACGTTTCACCCGGGTCCCTTCAGGAAACATCAAAAGCTTCTCACCATTTTTCAGCGCCTTCATGGCCGCCTTAATAGCCGCCACATCAGATTTGCCCCGATCCACGCCGATGACTCCCACATGCTTCAAAATAAATCCCAGAAGCGGGATGCGCAGCAGCTCAGCCTTCGCCATAGCCCTGCACTGATTTTTCCATCCCAAGGCCATCAATACATAGATGGGATCAGATATGGTGGTATGGTTGCCACACAGCAGAGCCCCTCCCGCCGGCATCTGGATGTGTCCCACCGCCTTCCATGGATGGATCAGGCGGAAAAATATCCAAAAGACGGGATAGGCAATAGCATAAAGTTTATTCATAGCGCAAGTTTCTCCTTCACAAGAGTCAGCAACACCTCAAAACTTTGCCTCAGTGTATTGCCTGTGGTATCCACCAGCAGGGCATCCTCCGCCCTGCATAAAGGGGAAATCTTACGGCCTACATCCCGCTCATCCC
>JAZQMD010000088.1:0-1621 GCA_045543215.1 Oscillospiraceae bacterium | reverse complement strand
ATACTATAATCTTCTTCTTATCTGTGGGGTGCTGTTCGATAAATTCAGCAGCTTCATTTTCTTCATCAAATGTGCTGTAGAAATAAGGAGTATCAGCCGAGAATTCAGCCGCACAGGTATCAACCATCTTATAAGACGGGTAGATACCATATCCTTCCCGCAACTGCTTTATCTCCAAACGCTCCTTGTCGGCCAAGAAGCCAATGTAGCCATCGGAAAAGCCCATCTCTTTGGCCAGTTGTATATTTTCCTGGTCTAGCTTTCCCTGGCGCAGAGTCTCCTCCATATCCACGATATTTTGAAGTCGGTCTAAAAACCACCGATCAATACGAGTAATTCCGTGAATCGTCTCGTGAGATATCCCCCGTCGCAGGGCTTCCGTCACCACAAAGATACGCTCATCATCCACATCGGTCAGCTTCTCCTCAACTTCCTCATCGTTCAGATCCATATGCTTAATCAACCGCAGAGCCAGCACATTCTGCTCCAGGGAACGTACTGCCTTCATTAAAGCTCCCTCGAAGGAATTTCCGATGGCCATAACCTCCCCCGTGGCCTTCATTTGGGTCCCCAGGGTACGGGCTGCCGTGGTAAATTTGTCAAAAGGCAGGCGGGGGATTTTAAGCACACAGTAATCCAGCGTTGGCTCAAAGCAGGCGGTGGTCTTTCCGGTAACCGCATTTGGAATCTCATCTAGTGTGTACCCAAGGGCAATCTTAGCAGCAACTTTGGCGATAGGATAGCCCGTGGCTTTAGAAGCCAAGGCGGAGGAGCGACTCACCCGAGGATTAACCTCAATCACCGCATATTCGAAGGAGTCTGGATTAAGGGCAAACTGGCAGTTACACCCGCCCTCGATCTCCAGTGCAGAGATGATATCCAAGGCAGCAGTGCGCAGCATTTGATATTCCTTGTTGGCCAAAGTCTGAGTAGGCGCCACCACAATAGAGTCCCCCGTATGCACCCCTACTGGGTCAATATTCTCCATGGAACAGATCTGGATGACGTTGCCTGCAGAGTCCCGCATCACCTCAAACTCGATTTCCTTCCAACCAGAGATACACTGCTCAATCAGCACCTGCCCTACACGGGACAAGGAAATCCCCCGTCCCGCGATTTCCCGAAGGGACGGCTCATCATATACGATGCCTCCACCTGTCCCGCCCAATGTGTAAGCCGGACGGACAATGACCGGATAACCGATAGAAGCAGCAAATTCAACTGCCCTCTCCACGCTCTCCACCACATCCGAGGTAACGCAGGGCTGTCCGATGGCCTCCATAGTGTCCTTAAAGCCCTGACGATCCTCCGCCTTTCGAATAGATTCCGGGGAGGTGCCCAACAGACGCACCCCGTTTTCCATCAAAATTCCCTTTTCATGAAGAGCCATAGCCAGGTTTAACCCCGTCTGCCCTCCCAGGGTTGGTAAAATGGCATCCGGCCTCTCCTTTTTAATAATTTGGGTTAGAGAGGCTATATTCAGCGGCTCAATATAAACGTGATCGGCAATGTCCTTATCGGTCATGATGGTTGCGGGATTGGAGTTGACCAAAACCACCTCTACTCCCTCTTCCTTAAGGGCGCGGCAGGCCTGAGTCCCAGCATAATCAAACTCGGCAGC
>JAZQMD010000087.1:0-3967 GCA_045543215.1 Oscillospiraceae bacterium | reverse complement strand
ATGGTGACAGTACGACACACATAGCCCTCTTTGGGGATCAGACGGGTCTCCATACCTCCATCTGCCCCGACAAAAAGAACTTGGCATTCCTTGTGCCGACTTTGAAAAACTTTGGCCAGGGCTATGGCTGGATTGATGTGTCCTGCAGTACCGCCGCAGGTGAAGAGGATGTTCATGGGGGATTCCTCCTGTTTTGCATTAGGGATTCCAGTGCTGGAGCTTAGCCCTCCCGTTTGGCTGGGATCTGCCTGGATACGCCAAGTATGATACCCATTTCCGCCAGGTGGATAACCAGGGCAGTACCTCCATAGCTGAAGAATGGTAGGGAGATGCCGGTAGGAGGGAGCAATCCGGTGACTACCCCGATGTTAAAGAACACCTGAAAAGCAAATAGGGTGGTGATGCCAACTACCAATAGGGTGCCGAAGCGGTCCCGGGCATGGAGGGCAATCCAATAGCCACGGAGAATAAGTAGGGCGAACAGGACGAGGATAATGCATGCACCCACCAGGCCAAGCTCCTCACACACGATGGCAAAGATAAAATCGTTGTGCTCTTCAGGAAGGTAGAGGAATTTCTGCTTACTGTTGCCAAGACCCAGTCCAAGTAGCCCACCAGAGCCGATGGCAATCTGGGACTGATTGACCTGGTAACCACCGCCCAGAGGATCGGCAGCAGGGTTTAGCCAGGCATTGATGCGGTCGGTCATGTACTCGGTCTGGGTAATGATGAACCACAGCAGGGCAGCCATGATCGATCCGCCTCCGATGAACCAGTACAGTCTCACTCCTGAGGCAAAGAGAACCGCTGCCGCGCCAATGATGGTGAGGATCATGCCGGACATGTGGTGTTCCAGATAAAGTAGAACCAGTACCACGCCCAGTACCATCACATAATACATGAGTTCCAGCAGACCTACTCCCTGGGCCCAGTTGAGAAAACGGCCCAGGCTGGTGCGTTTGGTGAACTGCCGTGGAGCCTTGAGTTGGGAGTCCCGTTTGGACAGCCGGGCAGCGAAGAAGAGGATGAGGGCCACCTTGGATAATTCTGAGGGTTGGTAGGTGGGGCCGGCCACCAGGAGTAGGTAGAGCCAGCGCTGAGCGCCCTTGACCGATACTCCAAGAGGGGTGATGACCAGGATCAGCAGAACAATTGAGCCGATGAGGGCGATCACGGATAGCCAGCGGTAGCGTTGGTAGTCTACCTTAGATACGACATACAACACCGCAAAGCCAAGCACGGCGAAAATGGCCTGTCGACGGGCATAGTAAAAGGGATCGTGGCCAGTGACGCCCTCGATATCGTAATAGGCCGAGGCGTAAGAGGCAGACAGCAGCATAATTAGACCAATGCCGGTGAGCAGGACCGTCAGCATCAGAAAGGGAAGGTCCACGGGACCCCTGGCCAGCTGTTCTTCAATCGTAAGATCACGTTTGGCTTTCCGGGCCATGAGGGGCCTCCTTTTTACAATAAATTGAAGGGGTTTAGAAGGAAGGTTTATACATTCATTCTTTGGAAAACACCTAGCCAGGCCAGCAGGCAGAAGAGAATGGTGATCCCAGTGAAGACGGCTACCACTTTTATCTCCGACCAACCACCTAGTTCAAAGTGATGGTGTAGGGGAGCCATACGAAAGATGCGCTTTCCACGGGTTAGCTTGAAGTAGACTACCTGGATGATGTCTGAGAGTGTCTCTGCAATATAGATGACACCCACGGGAACCAAAACAAGGGGGGCATCCAAGGCAAAAGCCAGGCCGCACACCGCACCGCCTAGGAAGAGGGAGCCAGTGTCCCCCATGAATACCTTGGCGGGATAAAAATTGTAGACAAGAAAGCCAACCAGTCCGCCGGCCATAGCTGCCGAAAAGACAGCCAGAGAGGGCTTTCCCCAGTGGAGGGAGAGAGTCGTAAAGAACACGGCAATAGGGAGGGTGACAGAGGCAGCCAAGCCATCCACGCCATCGGTGATATTTACCGCATTGTCACAGCCGACCATAACGAAGGCGGAAAAAGCCATATAGACAGGCCAGGATAGGGGGATGGACAGATTGAGAAAGGGGACGTATAAATTGGGGGACAGATGGCCGCTCCACCGCATGAGGGTGATGAAAGCCAAAGCTACTGCCAGCTGAAGGAGAAATTTCCACCCGGCGGTGAGGCCGGTGTTTTGCTTTTTACGGATTTTAGCCAAATCATCCACAAGGCCAATGGCTCCATAGCATAGGGCAAATACCAGGACAAAAAGCCCACCGAAATCGCCGCTGGTCATACCCTTCCAGGAAAAGAAAATGAGGGCGGCAGAGATACCGACGATAAACATAACCCCTCCCATGGTGGGAGTACCGCTTTTGGATTGATGCCAGGTAGGCCCAATCTCTTTAATAGATTGTCCGGCGTGAGCGGCCCGTAAGGCGGGGATCAGAAAGCGGCCAACGATTACCGTGATCAAAAAGGCGGCCAGGGCCGCGTACAGGTTGTGCATAAAAACCTCCCCATTCGCTCTCTTTTGAAATAAATTTAAACATAGTTATTGTATTTACAGGGGGAACAGGCGTTTTGAAGGACAAAATTTACAAGAATTTTTCTGTCGCAAAGGACATCTTGCTTGCCTCACATAAGAGTGCGGTGATGGTCTTGGCGGCAGTAGGGAGAGGGACCCCTAGTGCTACGGCACAGGCTAAAGTAGACAGTACGGTATACAGTCCCCCGGTGGGGGCCCAGACCCGGGCTATGCCGTCCTTGGTGACAGCCAGAAAGGTGAGCCCCTGAGGTAATTGTCTTAGATCGTGGGCGGTGAGGTCGGCCTCCTCCCGGCTTTCGGAATAGGTGAAGCAGGGAAGGTCGCTCTGGGTGAGAAACTCCCGACCGGACCGGTCATCCAGGCAGAGTACCGCCCTACGGGGCCGACAGCGGGAGACTAGCCTGGCTGGGTTTTCCTGGCCCAGATTGGTAAGCGCCAGTACATCGGGTCGAGCGGCAGGATTGAGTGTCCAGCCAAGGTCCAGTTCATCTGACAGGCTACCCAGGAGAGTGGCGGCGTCCGGGGAGAGCGTCCAAAGACTGGTGCAGCCAGGGGGGCATGTTTTTTTTACCCGTTCCCAGCGGGAGAGCCGCCTAGCGGATGCAGAGAGAGTTACGTTGCGTAAATTAAGCATGGCAAAGCCTCCAACGTAAGTTCCAATGGGTGTTTTTGTTTGCCAATCATCCGGCATAGTCGCTGATGGAATCCTCCACGAATTGTACTTCAATGACAGTACCGGGGGCCACCTGTGTGCCCGCCTGAATGGATTGGGAGGCAGCGCTGGTGGTGGAGGTGAAGGTAGCCACGCCGCTGGCCCGGACATAGAGGCCCAGCTCTTGAAGAGCAGTCTCTACTGCGGCGGGTGATTTACCTGATAGTTCAGGGACAGTGACGGAATCGGAGGGGGCCTCCACTCCAAGGTAGAGTACCACTTGGCTGCCGCCGGGGATGGAAGCACCGGAGGCGGGAACCTGGGCGGTAACGGTGTCCCCGTCGCCTACGGTGCGCCATTCCAGTCCTCGCTCAGTGAGGGCTGCTTGGGCATCGGCCAGGGATTTACCGGACAGGGAGGGAACGAACACATCAGCTTTGGAATATTCTTCGGCGTTAGCGTATTGTTTTTCCACACCCAAGTAATTAAGTATATCTGCCATAAGCGAACCACAAACTGGTGCGGCGATATTACCCCCGCTGATATAAGTGCCGCCAGGTGTGTATTTAGAGCCGGGGGCAACCCGTTTAGGAGAGTCCAGGGCAATGAGCACCAGCACCTGAGGATCGTCTGCCGGGGCAAAGCCCATGAAGGAGACGATTACGTCATCCCCCGCTTGATCCCGCTTTTCTGAGGTTCCTGTTTTGCCACCAATGGAGTAGCCTGCCCTGTATGCGTTTTTGCCGGTACCGTTGGCGACTACGCTCTCCAGCATCTCCCGTAAGGTGGCGG
>JAZQMD010000086.1:0-6039 GCA_045543215.1 Oscillospiraceae bacterium | reverse complement strand
AGCGGGCCGCTTCTCTTTTGGGCGAGGATTTTGATGTTGAAATTGTGGTACGCCACCATAATCGCAAGGTGGATGCCCCCAGCGGTACTGCCCTTATGATAGCAGATGCTGCCGCTTCCGCTCTGCCCTATTCTCCAGATTACGTGTATGAGCGGCAAAGCATCCGTCGCCCCAGAGGCCGGAACGAGATCGGCCTGTCCACCGTACGTGGAGGCACTATTGTGGGTGAGCACACCATCATCTTTGCCGGTCGAGATGAGGTAATTGAACTTACTCATCATGCTGCCAGTCGGGAGGTCTTTGCCTCCGGTGCAGTGAAGGCCGCCAAGTTTCTAGCTGCCGTTCCCTCTCCCGGACTATATGACATGAGTTTCTTGGTAGATTGATCAGACATAGAAAAATCCAGGATTTCTTTGGTTTGATTATTTCATCTTTCATATTTGACCAGACAGCCGCTCTGTTGCATTCAACAGAGCGGCTGTTATAGCACTTTTGGAGTATTTCTTAGAAGGAGGCCCGGTGATATACCTTTTTTCCTTTTTTAATAATCATTCCTTCATCAGTAAAATCCTCACTAAAAAATCTGGTATTTATGTCAGCCACTTTCTGATCGTTCACCGATACCCCTCCCTGCTGGATAAGCCGTCTAGCTTCTCCCTTGGAGTCAACCAGGCCGCACTTTACCATCAGATCCAAAATACCAATCTGTCCATCACAAAGATCCTTCTCGGAAATCTGGGTGGAGGGCATATCAGAAGTATTGCCACCACCGGAGAAAAGGGTGCGTGCAGCATTCTGTGCCTTGTCAGCCTCTTCCTCTCCATGGACTAACTTGGTCAATTCATAGGCTAAAATTTCTTTGGCTGCATTGAGCTGAGCCCCCTCCCAGTGATCCATTTCGTCAATCTGTTCGAGCGGGAGGAAGGTAAGCATACGGATGCATTTTAGCACATCCGTATCGGCCACATTACGCCAATATTGGTAAAAATCAAAAGGTGAGGTCTTATTAGGATCCAGCCATACCGCTCCACTGGTGGTTTTCCCCATCTTTTTGCCCTCAGAGTTTAGCAGCAGAGTAATGGTCATGGCATAGGCATCCTTGCCAAGCTTACGGCGGATAAGTTCTGTTCCCCCCAGCATATTGGACCACTGGTCGTCCCCGCCAAACTGAATGTTACAACCTATGGTCTTGAAAAGATGGTAAAAATCATAAGATTGCATAATCATATAGTTAAATTCCAGGAAAGACAGGCCCTTCTCCATACGCTGTTTATAACATTCTGCCCTCAACATATTGTTTACAGAGAAGCAGGCCCCCACCTCTCGAAGTAAATCAATATAGTTGAGTTTGAGCAGCCAATCAGCATTATTAATCATCATGGCCTTTCCTTCGCCAAACTCAATAAACTTTTCCATCTGCTTTTTAAAGCAGTCGCAGTTATGCTGAATTGTCTCTGGCGTCATCATATTTCTCATATCAGTACGTCCAGAGGGATCACCTATATAGCCGGTTCCCCCACCAATAAGCGCAATAGGCCGATTACCTGCCATTTGCAGGCGCTTCATCAGGCATAGAGCCATGAAATGGCCGACATGGAGGGAATCGGCCGTGGGATCAAATCCAATATAAAAGGTCGCCTTCCCACTGTTGACAAGCTCCCGAATCTCATCTTCATCGGTGACTTGCGCAATAAGACCTCGAGCTTTAAGCTCTTCATATATCTGCATGTTTTAATCTCTCCCATTTAAAGTAAATTCGAAATAAAAACACCCTCCGCCCCATAACTGGGGACAGAGGGCATCAAAACGCGGTACCACCTCTGGTTTTTTATACGCCCCTCACAAGAAGTGCATCATTCTCTAAAAATATGATAGAGTAATATTGACCGCACCCATCCATTCCTACTAATATCCTCATTCAGACTGCTGCGCCAAGGGGTATTCTCATCATCCCCCTTCCCGCTATCCGGGGGCTGTCTTAGACAGGACCGTGCAAACAGCCACTTGTCCTCTTCCTTGTATTAGGCACATGGTATCACAGCTGTATTCTGATTGTCAAGAAGCAGATGATTAATCTGCTTGAGCAATAATTTTATTGATAGTGGCATCATTATTGAAAGTTTTAAATAAGGGTCCCCTTTTTAAATTTCTCCGCACTGCGTAATAATTCCGCCGCCCCCTCCAGCATAGTACTGGTCAGACTACTTCCCCCGGTAAGACGTGCCAGTTCTTCCCGGCGCTGCAGCTCGTCCAATTTCAATACAGCAGTGAAAGTGCGGCCCTCTACCTCGCCTTTTTCCACAGAAAAATGGACATCACCCATGGCGGCTATCTGGGGAAGATGGGTAACGCATAGCACCTGCTTGGATCTGGCCACACAATATAACTTTTCAGCTACTTTCTGGGCTGCGCGGCCAGAAACCCCCGTATCTACCTCATCGAACACCAAAGTAACCACATCATCATTCTCCACCAGCACATTTTTCATGGCCAGCATAATACGGGCCAGTTCGCCTCCGGAAGCAATTTTCTGAATGGGTTTAAGCTCCTCCCCAACGTTAGCCGACATAAGAAATCGCACCTCGTCTATACCGGTAGCATCCATTCCATCGTTACCTTCTTGTTCAGAAAAAGCAACCTGAAAATGCACCCTTGGCATATCCAGTTGCGTCAATTCCCTTTGGATCTGCTCCGCCAATTCGGCTGCGGCTATCCGGCGGGCCTGAGAGAGCACTTCCCCCCTGGCTCTGGCCTCTTTCAGGGCTGCTGACAACTCCTGCTCTAACCGCTGGAACTTTTCATCAGAGGACTCAATATTATTAAGCTCCTTTCGACAGTGCTCCAAATAAGCCAACATTTCCTCCACCGTTGCGCCATATTTTTTCTTCAGACGATAGAGTATATCCAGCCGTCCCTCTACCTCATCCAAATCACCTGGTGAAAAATCGAAAGACTCCCGCAAGTCGCGTACCTCCTGCGCAAGATCGTCTGCAGCAGAGTGCACTTCGGCAGCCTTTTCTGCCAGCCCTGACATTCGGTCATTTAACAAGGCTACTGTTGACAGAGCAAATTCGGCCTCTCCTGCCAAACCGACCGCACCATCCCCATCATCCCCACCAATAAGGGCTATCCAGGCCCGCTCCAACGCATCCATAAATTTTTCACCATTACGCAACACTTCCCGACGGGCCAGGAGAAGCTCCTCCTCTCCCGGATCCAGTTGGGCGCGCTCTAACTCTCCAATTTGATAGGTTAGAGTATCTATCCGCCGGGCCTTTTCGCTCTCATTCATTTGGAATCCAGAGAAAGCCCGGCGCAATTCAGATACCTTTTCATAGGCTTTTCCATAGGCATCCAGTTCCTTTTGGGTTTTCCCAAAGCGGTCTAAGTAATTTAGGTGATGCCGCTCATCCATTAGCAACTGACCGTCATGCTGTCCATGAATATTTAAAAGCTGCTGACCAAGCGCTTTAAGCTGGCTGACAGTCACCAACCGCCCAGCCACCCGGCAGATATTCTTACCGTCTGCTTGAAGTTCCCGTTCCAAGATCAGTTCCCCGTTCTCATCGGGAAAAATACCGTTTTCTTGAAACCAAGGTAGTTGGGGCAGTTTGCAAAATATTGCACTCACTCGGGCAGATTTAGCTCCGGTACGGATCAGATCGCGGCTGGCACGCGCGCCCATTGCTGTGCCTATGGCGTCAATAATAATAGACTTGCCCGCACCAGTCTCGCCGGTTAGCACATTGAAGCCGCTGTCAAAGGAGATATCCGCTGATTCAATAAGCGCAATATTTTCAATGTGTAACAGCGAAAGCATGCCTTCACCTCATTTCTCAATTTCATCGTTATATTTTTAATGAAGTATATTGTGAATTTCGTCACAGAAAACCTCAGCATCCTCATTGGTGCGCATGATAAGAAGCACTGTATCGTCCCCGGCCAAGGATCCTACAAATCCGTTGATATCCATGCCATCCAGTGCGGCAGCAGCAGCGTTTGCCAATCCCGGCATAGTTTTGATAACCACGATATTTTGTGCAAAATCGAAAGCGGTAACACCCTCCCGAAAAATATTAAGCATGCGTCCGGCAAAATTGTGACCTTGATTTCCCGCCCCACGGGTATAGCGATAAGTTCCGTTGCCCACAGGCTCCTTCACCAGATGAAGCTCCTTAACATCCCTGGAAATTGTAGCCTGGGTAGCTTGAACACCACAAGAACGCAGCTCGGTCAGCAGCTGATCCTGTGTCTCCACATCAGTCTGACTAATGATTCGGAGAATTTCTTGTTGCCGTCGCACTTTCATACTGAAAACCTCCATGCGCCGCACAGACGCGCTAAGTTTAATCAAAACTCTAAAGCCCCGCCGCTTCCCGTCAACAGAATACAAAAATTTATAATATGAAAATATTTGATATCCCCATTATACCTTTCCAAGCTTTTGGTGGATAATTGTATAAAAGGAGCGCCCGGTTAATTTAATTAATTTTGTAGTAATTTCAGAGCGTCTGATCTCTACCTGATCCCCTTCAATAAGCTTTAGAGAGCGTCCTCCATCTACGGACAAATAGGCGCTCTTTCGGCTACCTTTGGTCAAGCGCACTCCAACAGTGCGGGCACCATCTAATACAAAGGGCTTTGCATGAAAGGAGTGGGCACAGATGGGAGTAACGATAAGATTTTCTGCCGTAGGCTCCACAATAGGTCCACCGGCGGCCATAGAATAGGCAGTGGACCCCGTTGGCGTACTCACCACTACGCCATCGCTACTAAACACCGCCATTACAACCTTATCGCCGGTAATCTCCAGATCCAATACGCGTGCCACTGCTCCCTTTGTAATTACCGCATCGTTAAGGGCTACATCCCTACAAATTTCTTTACCATCCCGGAATGCCCGTACGTCCAGCATCATCCGCGATTCTATCCCATAATCTCCTTTGGCCAGTTTAGAAAGTTGATGCAGCTCCCCATGCTCCAGTTCTGCCATAAAACCCACGCTACCCATATTTACACCAAGAATTGGGATTCCTCTGGCATTGGCATCCTTCGCTGCGTGGAGAATTGTACCGTCCCCTCCAAAGCAGATAAGAATGTCTGCTGTATCAAGGGCTTTTCCAATCGGATTAAGTCTAACGTTTGATGGTAACTCTAACTTACTGTTCTCATCCAAATCAAAAGGCAGGCATATGGCGGTTCCAACTCCGCTTGCTCGCAAAATACGCTGGGCTGCCTGAGCTACCTTCAGTCCCTTGTCCCGATAGGGATTGGGGCTCAATACCACTTTCAATGGCGCTCCCCCTCCAGTTGGGCGTGAGATGCCTCTACCAGCATCCATAGATCCCCTGTCCACGCTGTCCTCTGGTCAACGGACAAATAGCCTAAATATTCAATGTTTCCTTCCGGTCCCAGAATAGGAGAAAAGGTAATTCCCTTTACGGTAAATCCAGCTTCAAAGCCGTGGTGGAAAAATTGTTCCAGCACAGCTAAATGGATCTTCGGATCCCTGACAACACCCTTTTTCCCAACAAATTGCTTTCCAGCTTCAAATTGGGGCTTGATCAAGCAGACAATCTCTCCGCGCTCCTCCACTAGCGTCCTCAGGGGGGGCAAAACTAGCTTTAGAGAAATAAAGGACACATCCACCGAAGCAAAAAACAAAGGATCAGGTATTTGCTTCCCGGTCAAATAGCGCGCGTTAGTGCGCTCTAAACTTACCACCCTGGGATCGCAACGCAGGGACCAAGCCAGCTGTCCATATCCTACGTCCACAGCATAGACTTTTTTGGCCCCGTTTTGAAGCATACAATCGGTAAATCCCCCGGTGGAGGCGCCAATGTCGGCGCATATCCGCCCCTCCAGATGGATAGAAAACTCCGATATGGCCTTTTCCAGCTTCAAGCCCCCTCGACTAACATAACGCAGGACATCTCCCCGAACCTGGACATCATCTCCATCCTCCGTAGGACAGCCAGCCTTAATTACTCGCTGCCCGTCAACATAGACCAAGTCGGATCGTAGCCATGTCGTTCTGTG
>JAZQMD010000085.1:0-3642 GCA_045543215.1 Oscillospiraceae bacterium | reverse complement strand
CCAAACCGTCGTATACCCCCAGCACTACCCCAGACCGCTCCACCATGTAGCGGTTACGCCGAAGCATACTGTCCCGCGTATAGTTCTGCTGCACTACAGTCTTCACAGTGCATTTTGCCAAAATGGATTGGTAACGAGCTCGCTCGGCCTTGGTCCAACTATCACTCTGGCTACGGCAGGGCACGGCGGCCTCCAAGGTCACGTCATCATAACGTACCTTTAGTTCCAGCACCGCCTCGGCAAAATACAGATCCGCCCCCTGAGCCATACCACTGATAAAATGGCGATATCCCCGCTGATACAAGCTTTCCAGCTCCTGCGCAATACGGTCCTTTAAGGCAATACACTCTGCCCGTCCTTCATCCTTCCCCCAGGGCATCTTGGCCGGTCGGTGTCCAGTAAAGCAACAGGTTTTTGCTTTGTCAGCCAGCTGTTCCATGGCTTCTCTCCTTTTTAATGTGGATTGTTTTACCAGTATACCTTGCATTTTTCTTCACGTCAACCTTTTTATAGAACTTTTGTTCCACTTTTTCTTCTTGCATTTTACGGACATTTGTGTATAATTAGGATAAGACAATTGAATCAACGTCTTCAGGGCGGGGTGCAATTCCCCACTGGCGGTAAAGTCCGCGACCCACGCAAGTGGTTGACCCGGTGAAACTCCGGGACCAACGGTTACAGTCCGGATGGAAGAAGATGTGTTAATTTCATGCACACTCCTTTTGATATTAACACCTGAAAGGCGCTGCTTTTCAGGTGTCGTATTTTTAAAAAGGGAGTGTTTTTATGTCCTCTTCTAGCGAATTCATGAGCCGTACCGCCACCCGTTCCCAGTACAACGTCAAGACCCTGGCTAGCCTGGCTATGCTGGCCGCAATCGCCTATGTGGTGATGTACCTGTCCAAGCTACTGCCTCAGGTTATGGGCTTTCTTCAGTTTGATCTGAAGGACACCATCATTTGTATCGGAGGTTTTACCTTCGGCCCTCTGGCCGCTGCTGTTGTCTCTATCACAGTGGCCCTGATTGAAATGTTCACCGTCAGTGACACCGGTATCATCGGTTTCATTATGAACGTATTGGCCACCTGTTCCTTCTGCTGTACCGCGTCTTTCATCTATAAAAAGAAGCACACCATGCCGGGAGCTGTTATCGGCTTGGCCGTTGCTACCGTAGTTCTTACCGTTGTAATGCTGGTATGGAACTACCTCATTACCCCCTTGTACATGGTAGGGGTTACCCGGGAATATGTAGCCTCCCTCCTCGTGCCTGTATTCCTCCCCTTCAATCTTATCAAAGGCGGAATGAACATGGCCGCCATTCTCCTGCTGTACAAGCCGGTGGTGGGCGCCCTACGCAAAGCTAACCTTATCCCCCCTTCGGAAAGCAAGAAAGGCAAGTTCAGCGTAGGCTTCCTGCTGTTTGCCCTGGCCCTATTGGCTACCTTCGTACTTTTAATGCTGGTACAGGCTGAGATTATTTAACTTTAAGCGCGCCGAACCCTTTTGACAGGGTCCGGCGCTTGTTTTTTCTCCTTTTGGGAACACTAAATAAAAAGGAGGAATCTTTTATGAACGATCAAACCCTTGCATCCGGACTGCCCATAGGCTTCGGCCTTGCCCTGACCCAAAACCAAGCCGCTATGAAGTGGTTCACTTCTCTATCCAAATCAGCCCAGGATGCTATTGTAGAACGCACCCATACCATCCGCTCCAAAGAAGAAATGCGGGCATTTATTAATCAACTAGGCACAGAAAGAGCAAAATCCTGACTTTTCGCATACCCTAAGGCAAGGGGGTGATGTAATGGCCTGCTCAGGCCCCTCCGGTGAGTTTTTATTGGGCACTGCCACTGTGCTAGCCATTCAAATTGCCAAAGAGCGTACAGCAGAGGATCTTCAGCTTCTTGCTGCCTTCTTTACCGTTCTGGGGGATCAGCTGGCCCTTCTTTCCCTCAAAGCACCCAAAGGTGGGACGGATACCAGCCCAAAACAAGCAAACTCCATCTAGTTTCACATGAAAGGGAACCGCTATGGTTCCCTTTCATCATTTTTCTCCAAATTTTCTATCCATGTTTATTTTGATGGCCTCAATGCCCAGTTTCTGGAAGGCAGTCAGACCCTTTCCCCCCGATCACGGCGAATCAGAAGCTTAATCGCCTCCACCCCCACCTGGATAGCAGCATCTACATCATGATCCTCTGCTTGATCCAGTCCGGCGGCATTGCGCTCCTGATTCCAGACCACGTGAAACGTAGAACCGCAGCGCACCCCTAAAGCACATGCCACTGTAAATAGCGCGGCCGATTCCATCTCAGAGGCCAAAACCCCAAGACGCTTCCATGCCTCCCATTTCCGCTTCAACTCACAGGATACAGGCATACGCCCCGGGGCATGCTGCCCATAGAAGGAATCCTTACACTGTACCACCCCGGCATGCCACCGCTTACCCTGGGCCTTTGCAGCGTCTACCAAAGCTGTGGTTACAGCAAAGTCTGCAACTGCGGGAAACTCAATCGGGGCATATTCCTGACTGGTCCCCTCCATGCGGACTGCGCCAGTGGCCACTACGATATCCCCAGAAGTCACATCCAGTTTGATTCCACCACATGTCCCCACCCGGACAAAGGTATCCGCACCAACAGCATGAAGTTCTTCCATAGCGATGGCTGCCGATGGGCCTCCAATGCCGGTAGAGGTCACCGTTACCTTCTCTCCCAAAAGGGTCCCGGTCCAAGTCTCATATTCACGATTTGTTATGATATGGACAGCGTTATCAAAATACTTGGCAATCCTGGCGCAGCGACCGGGATCCCCCGGCAGGATGCAATATCGACCCACATCCCCAGGAATACACTTAATATGGAATTGTTTCTCCTGCTGAATCATCTATTACACCTCCAACGCTTTTCCTCATTACATCTACCTTTCCACCTCCATTTCAATAGATGGATATGTTTTTTTATTATACCACATTATGGCCCAAAAACAACCTATTATCCTTTCAGTTCCCTAAATTTAATAACATTAAGATACCTTTTCCAACCCGAGACTTACCTTTTATGATCAAATGACGAACGTGAGTTCCAGAAACCTTTCTTTTTTATTCTCTATTCCTTGCAAAAACTAGGATAATTTGTTATACTAACATAGAAAGAAGCCAATAGGCTTATACCTCAGCAATAACTATCTACAGATAGGAGGAATTATTTATGCTGAACATTCAAGCCGCTCCCGTGCGCTGGCTCGGCGGGCGCTTCATCCCCGACGATAACGGCGAGGGACGAGATAAAACCATAACTTACTCTATTCTTAAGACCCACAATACCTCTGGCTCCATGGATCGCCTTCGGCTGAAGTTTGACGCTATGGCCTCCCATGACATCACTTATGTAGGGATTATTCAGACCGCTCGAGCCTCTGGACTAAAAGAGTTTCCACTTCCCTATGTGCTCACCAACTGTCATA
Source organism: Oscillospiraceae bacterium (assembly GCA_045543215.1). Taxonomy (GTDB): domain Bacteria; phylum Bacillota; class Clostridia; order Oscillospirales; family Oscillospiraceae; genus DXYV01. The sequence goes on along the minus strand of JAZQMD010000085.1, from coordinate 178 downwards.
ACTCCCTGTGCGCTGTAGGGGGGACCATCAATGAGGATGACCATGTATTTGGACTATCTGCTGCCAAAAAATATGGCGGCGAATTTGTCCCAGCCCATCAGGCTGTTATCCACTCCTATATGCGTGAGCGCTACGCCGCCCCCGGCCTGATGATCCTGGGTTCCGACTCCCACACCCG
>JAZQMD010000084.1:0-2051 GCA_045543215.1 Oscillospiraceae bacterium | reverse complement strand
ACCATTCAGTATACATAAAACTGAGAAAAATGGCAAGCAGTTCCGAGAAAACTTTCCACCAAATATTTTCGTTTTATTAATTTATAAAAATGAGAATAATATGTGGTAATTAATTTCCTGAGGACCAGTAATTTTTCCTGTTTTTACTGCATATTATTAAGAAAGTAAAGCGCTTAAATATAGGAAAGCCCCCGGGTGCGCTATTGCTTGCATACCCGGGGGCTTTCAAATTGGGAGGACACTATGCTTTGGGAGGCATAACAGTCGCCATGCCTTTGATGACAACATCGCCGTCCTGGTTTGTGCAGATAGTTTCCAGCTTGACAATATTCTTTTCCGTCACAATTTCAATGACAGTGCAGGTGGCGGTGATGGTATCACCAAAACGGACAGGTTTGGTAAATTTCAGTTCTTGCCCCAGATAAATGGTGCCGGGGCCAGGAATCTTCATGGCAAGAACGGCAGAGATCAGGCCGGCACTGAGGATGCCGTGGGCAATACGCCCCTTGAAGGGTGTCTGCTGAGAGGCATGCTCATTAATATGAGCGGGGTTGTGATCTCCGGTGATACCGGCAAAGAGGTAAACATCGGCCTCAGAGATAGTCTTTGCCATGCAGGCAGAATCCCCGACCTTCATTTCGTGAATTGTCATAACACAATCTCCTATTGCTTTAAATCAATATCCTGACAATGTAGTCTATAAATACTATAAAATAAATGTCCAATAATTCATAAAATGGGAAGGTGTTAGATTTAGATAAAGATACCCCAAACCAAAGCCAGGAGTAGGGAGGATACCAGAGGAATAATGCAAGTGGTAACACAGACATCTATATAAGACTCTTTATGGGTGCAGTTAGATACTGCTAGCAAGGTAAGAACAGCGCCGTTGTGGGGCAGAGTATCCAGACCACCGGAGGAAATAGAAGCGATGCGGTGGAGCAAATCAGGCTTCATGCCTATCTGGTTAGCCATCTCCAGATATTTGGGGCCCAGAGCCTCCAGGGCGATGGACATACCGCCGGAAGCGGAGCCCGTAGCGCCGGCCAGCACATTGACGGCTACGGCCTCAGAAAAGAGGATGGAGCCAGGCATGTTTAACGCCAGACCGGTGAGCGTGGCAAAGCCGGGGACAACCTTAACCACGGAGCCAAAGCCCACGGCGCAGGCGGTGTTCATAATGGCGCTCATGGAGCCGTTGGCACCCTCATTAATGGCATTCATCAGTATACTGGCCTGGTTCAAGTTGAGCAGGCAGCATACGACGATGCCGCAGACTAGAGCAATCACGATGGCTTGGGTGGAAGACAAAACAATACCAGTAGAATTTTCCAGTATTGTGGGGAATAGGTTAAGCATCAGCACCACTACAATCAGGGGAACAATGCCGGTGATCCAGTGCCAGGAGGGGAGGTTTTTAGCGTCATGGTCAACTTCCACATGCTTGGGATCGGGAACAAAGTGTAGACCCTTTGCACGAGACTGACGGACTCTCCACTCCAGGTAAACATAGGCGGGGACAAACATAACGATACAAGCCACGATGGACAGGGGTAGAGCGGCCATGGTGTCGGTGCCGTAGTAGGAGGTGGGGATCAGGTTTTGAATCTGGGGAGTACCGGGTACAGCAGTCATGGTGATGCCAAAGGCACCGGTGGCGATGGCGCCGGGCAGCAGGGTACGGGGAAGATCGGCAGCGCGGTAAATGGCGTACCCCATGGGATAGATCACGAAAACCACCACGAACAGGGAGATGCCGCCATAGGTCATCAGCAAACAGGGAACAACAACGGCAGCCACAGCAAACTTGGAACCAATCAGCTTAACAATGGCATCGGCTAAGCTGCGGGCTGAGCCAGTAATATCCATCAGCTTGCCGTATACCGCACCTAGGAAGAAGGCGGGGAACCATTGAAGCACATAGTTGGCCATGCCGCTCATGTAGTCGCCGATGTAAGCGTCCAAAACGGCATAACCGCTCAGTACAGCCACAAGTACGGCACAGACGGGGGCGACCCAGATGATGGAATAGCCTTTGTAGGCCAGGAACA
>JAZQMD010000083.1:0-1832 GCA_045543215.1 Oscillospiraceae bacterium | reverse complement strand
ATTTTTCATTTTTAAATTTTGACCTTTATAATATAAACTACACTGGGGATAAAAAGTATTTTATGACTGTCATTTTCCCCAAAAATATGGCTATTTTGTCATTATTTTCTGTCCAGTACGTCACATCAAAATCTATAAACTTGGGAAGGATGTGGAGTTATGCCAATGATACTCTCTGCAAAAGAAGCTGTTGCAAAGTATATCCATGATGGTGATACTGTTACTTTTGGTGGATTTGCCAACGGTCTTATGCACCCCGAGGAGATCCTAATTGCTTTGGAGGAAGCCGCCCTGTCTGGGAACGGCCCTAAGGATCTAACCGTTATTTACGCTGCCGGTCAAGGTGACAGTGCCAATCGCGGTCTTAACCACTTGGGCGTGGAGGGCATGTGCAAAACCATCATCGGCGGCCACTGGGGTCTATCCCCTAAGCTTGGCAAGCTATGCACTGAAAACAAGGTTGCAGGCTACAACCTGCCCCAGGGCGTAATTGCTCAACTCTTCCGGGATATTGCCGCCGGCAAACCCGGTGTCATTACCCATGTGGGACTTGGTACCTTCGTAGATCCCCGCCTGGAGGGCGGCAAGCTTAACGATGCAGCCCGCGCACAAGGTGACAGGGTAAAGCTTATCGAAATTGAGGGTGAGGAAAAGCTCTTCTATCCTGCCATGCCCATTAATGTGGCCGTCATTCGGGCCAGCTATGCCGACACCCGGGGCAACTGCTCCTTTGAGCGGGAAGGCGTTTATGCTGAAGCTCTTGCCCAGGCTCAAGCCGCCCACAACTCCGGCGGCGTTGTTATTGTTCAGGTTGAGAAGATCGTAGAAGCCGGCACATTGGATTTGCGTCTGGTTCGCATCCCCGGCATTTATGTAGATGCCTTGGTAGTGGCCAGTCCTGAGAATCACATGCAGAGCTTTGGCACCCAGTATAACCCCGCCTTCTCCGGCGAGGTTCGGGTTCCCCTGGATTCCCTCCTCCCTCTACCTATGGGTGAACGCAAAATTATTGCCCGCCGAGCCGCTATGGAACTAATCCCCAACGCGGTAACCAACCTTGGCATTGGGATGCCCGAGGGTGTAGCTGCCGTGGCAGCCGAGGAGGGGCTGGAGGGCATGGTGCTCACTACCGAGGTTGGTGTCATTGGCGGCGTACCTGCGGGAGGCAAAGACTTTGGCGCCGCCACCAATGCCGACTGTATCCTTGACCAGCCTGCCCAGTTTGACTTTTATGATGGCGGCGGTTTGGATGCGGCCTTCCTTGGGCTGGCCCAGATGGACAGTTCGGGTAATATCAATGTCTCTAAATTTGGCCCCAAGATTACCGGATGCGGCGGCTTTATTAACATCACGCAAAATGCTAAAAAGGTGATTTATTGCGGCACTTTTACTGCCAGCGGCCTGAAAGTCAGTGTGGAAGATGGCAAGCTGGTCATCCTTCAGGAGGGCAAGGTGAAAAAGCTCATTCCCCAGGTGGAGCAGGTCACCTTCTCCGGCGATTACGCCGCCAAACATGGACAGCCTGTGCTCTACGTGACTGAGCGTGCTGTCTTTGAGCTCACTCCCGAAGGCGTGGAACTCAAGGAAATTGCACCCGGTGTTGATCTCCAAAAGGACGTGTTGGATCAGATGGACTTTAAGCCCATCATAAAGGATATTAAGACTATGGACGAGCGCATCTTCCGTGATGCCCCAATGGGCATTACCCTTTAAGCGGTCTAGCAGGAACCGAAGGTGAAAAAGCCATCGGCCCTGCTGTACCATAAAACAAATAGAGGAGGAGAATACCTTATGAACCTGTCCCTAATTGGTATCATCCTGGGTCTGGTCCT
>JAZQMD010000082.1:0-36478 GCA_045543215.1 Oscillospiraceae bacterium | reverse complement strand
TTGCCGCTGATTTTCCTCCTCCCTAATTAAACTAAAAATACACCCGGCCTTTTGCCGGGTGTATTTACTTTGTAAACGTTTCCTCTACTTACCCCCTCATCCAGCTGATTGCCTTCGGCAGCTCCCCTTCCCCACACAAGGCCGCCCTCCACCCGGGGCCAGCATAAGTACGATGGGGAACTGGAGGCGGTGCCGGCATCTCTCTGGGAGGCCAGATAGATCGTCCCAAAAGCTTAGCATAGGCTTCTTTTAGTGTCCAAATTCTCGTAAACTCTTCCCATGAGCCGTCAAAGGCAGCTGTCTCCTCCCCGCTCATGATATACTGGGGTAGCCTAGCACAATGGGGACGAACCCGCTCCACATCCACCCCTACCGGACCAAGGTCGGACAAGGCACATAAGACATATGGTCCGGAATGGGACAAGTTAAAATGGTAATCTGGAAAATCAGGAAAAAAAGGTTTTCCCTTATCTCCCCGCTCTATGGCAGGAAGGCATTCCCATCCCCAAGCTTCAAGAACACCCATAGCCAAAAGACGGTAGGCCTCCTCCCGGCTGTCAGTCCCGATCAACCGGGTTCCAAGCAGAGAGGTCATCTCCTTAAAAAAGAAGCCTGAAACAGGCAAACAACTATTTTAACGGCGTTATGCATGAAAGGGGGCCTCCTGTTTCGTTTGTTTCCTGATTATAGCAGTTGGAGGTTAAGAAAGCAAGGAGGCTTCAAATTAATATACTCAGGAATACACCCTGGAGAAGGCCAGAACACACAGCCATAGAGTGCAGCATCAAGGACAGTAATTTACTCATCGGTTGAGCATCCATACTCCGAAACTCAGGTATACGGCAAAGGTGACCCAGAGAAAATAAGGTATTTGTAGCAATCCTGCCAACCGATCAACCCGCCGGAAAACCAGAAGCATCCAGATGACCAGCACCCATAAAAGCATAAGCCAGAAAAAGGCAAAGCCAAAGGCCTGAAAGTTGAAAAAGATAATGCTCCAAAAGAAATTTACGACCAATTGCCCCAGAAAAAGAATCAGCCCCTGGGACCGAGCTCTAGAATCCGGAGCCAAATAGACACGAGCGGCCCCCACCCCCATCAAAGCAAAGAGTATTGTCCAAACGATAGGAAATACAATGCTGGGTGGTGACAGCGGCGGTTTGACAATAGCTACGCCATAAAGCTCCGCCCCCTCCCTGGTCAGCCAGCCGGACAGCGCTCCAACCGCTTCAGACAAAATGATCCAGAAGGCATACGGTTTCCATGTTTGTGTTTTCATACTCTATCACCCATGGATAAAATATGTGGAGACATCTGCAAATTATGCCTGACTACCTGGATGCTTTGTTTTTTCTTTGCCAGGGAAGTACAAATTTTGTCTTTACTTTAACACAATAAAGCTGTAAAATGGTTTTATTATACCCCATGCCGCCCTGCCAGGGAAGCGGAACAGGAGGATACAATGCATATGCCAAAGCAGATAAAAAAAGAACGCAGCATGGCACTCTATGAAACCATTATGCAACTTAAAAGCGTAGAGGAGTGTTGTCGTTTTTTCGACGATCTATGTACCGCCAATGAGCTGCGCACCATGGAGCAGCGCTATGATGTGGCCCTGTTGCTGGACAAGGGTATGGTATACACCGAAATTTTAGAGGCCACCGGGGCCAGCTCAGCCACCATCAGCCGTGTGAACCGGGTATTCACCACCGGAACAGGAGCATTTCAGGAAATGATTGACCGCAAAAAGGGGTAGACCAGTCTCTTCCTACTTTTTATGAGGTCTGTATTATGGCGAAAAACATACAAACTGATATAATTATGTATTTTTGTCCCTGTAACACCCTTATCCGTTTTATTGTAAATCTTATCCATTTTTATGTTCCTTTGCTTGATTTCCATATTTGGTTATGATAGACTTTAATCCACATAATAAATGTAAGGAGGATATGCCATGAGAAGACCCTTTTTCCGTCGCACCTTTGCCTTTTCCCTTACCCTTGCTTTATGTATTGGATTCCATCCCGCCACCTTGGCTACCGGATCGACTACCCGCTTGACTCGGGGAGAAGCCAGAGACATACTTCTTTCTGCCGCCGCAGACTATAATCCCGACATTACCGCAGGAGATATCCTTCGTGGTTATCCTGACGGCAACCTGCAGGAGGACGATGGCATTACCCGTGTGGAAGCTCTGGTGATGCTCTCCCGTGCTTTTGGGAGCCTTCCCGCTCCTGTAGGAGACAGCGCCCGCTGGGGATCTCCCACCTCCTTTTCCGATACACCCAGCTGGGCCCTGGAAGAGCTGTCTAATATTTTTACCTCTGGTATCGTCACCGGGACAGATGGTGCCTCCCTTTCTCCCAGCCAACCGGTGACCGAAGCCCAGCTGCGCCTGTTCATCCAGCGGGCATACGCCCTGCTGGCTACCAACCAGAAGGATGATTTTTACGCTACAGTCAATAAGGAGTGGCTGGACAGTTCTATCATCCGTCCGGGGCACACCCTCAACAGTACGCTTTATGAAATTAACTACAACACTGACCAGCAGGTAGCCCAGCTAATTCGTGATGTGGCTGCCAGTAACCCTGCCGAGGGTACAGCGGAGGATAAGGTTAAAACCCTCTATCAAAACATTTTGGATTGGGATGCCCGTAATACTGCCGGGATAGAACCCATCCGCCCCTATCTGGATGCCATTGAAAATGCGGCTACCCTGGAGGAACTTATGGCTGTTAACCACCGCATTACCCGGGAGACCACCCTTTCCCTTTTATTAGGGTACGGTATTACTCAAGATCTGTCGGATACTGACCGGAAAGTCCTTTTCTTTTCGACGCTAAAAGCCAGTTTGCCAAAGGAATACTACAACGATGGGAATATTAAGTCTCTATTCACCCAATATATTGCCACTCTGCTTACGCTAGGGGGGGAGCGTGATCAACAGGTTGCCCTGGCCAATGCGGCTTCTTATGTAGAGTTGGAGAGTACCCTTGCTGCTGCATCCATGGGCCAGGAGGAACTGGCGGACATCAACAAGGCCTACAATATTTATGAAACTGCAAGCCTCAAGGCTCTCTTCCCCAATGTTGATTTGGATGCCTTACTAGAAGCCTGCGGCCTTCCTGGACAGGCCACCTGCGTCATTACCGATCCCGGCCTTCTGAAGGCCGTCGCCGCCCTGTTTACCGAGGAAAACCTGGATACCCTGAAGCTGGCTATGCGCATCGGCCTGCTTAGCGGCTTTGGCGGACTGCTTAACCGGGAATTCCAGGATGCTTCTATTACCTTTAATTCTGCCTTATTGGGTTCCAGCGGCTCCCGCTCCGATGAGGAGCAGGCTGCCACTGCGGTGCAGTCCTATCTTTCTGACTACCTCAGCCAAACCTATGTGGAAAAACATTTTTCCCCAGAGGCCAAAGAGAATGTAGAAAAGATGATTGACGATATCCTGTCCGTGTATGCCGACCGCATTGCAGCCCTCACCTGGATGGGGGAGGAAACCAAAACTAAGGCTATCGAGAAGCTGAAGGCCATTACCGTCAATGTGGGTTATCCAGATCAGTGGGAGGATCCCTTTGAGGGGGTAGAATTGCGCTCCGTGGCCGAGGGCGGCTCCTATTATGAAAATATTATAGTCATGAGCAAAGCCGTTCTTGAGCAAACGGTGGAGGAATTTGAGCAGCCGGTAGACAAAAGTGCGTGGCAGATCGCCCCCTATACTGTCAACGCTTACTATGATGCCACCTCCAACAGCATTAACTTCCCCGCCGGAATTCTCCAAGCGCCCCTGTATGATGTAAATGCTGATTATACCGAGAACCTGGCCGGCATTGGCTATGTAATTGCCCATGAGATTACCCACGCCTTTGATAATATCGGCGCTCAGTTTGACGCAGAGGGTAACCAGAACAACTGGTGGACAGAATCAGATTACGCCGCATTCCAGGCCCTGTGCCAGAAAGTCATAGCTTTCTACGATGGAGTTGAAGTTATCCCCGGCGTTACCTGTAACGGCGCTCTCACCCTCGGAGAAAACGTAGCTGATATGGGCGCCCTGGCCTGCATTACCCAGATTGAGGCGCAGGAAGCTCAGCCCGACTACGAAACCCTTTACAAAACGGTAGCCCGAATTTGGCGCAGCACCACCAGCCGGGAGATGCGGGCCCACTTGGCCTCTGTAGACACTCACGCTCCCGATAAACTTCGGGTTAATCGCGCCCTTCAAAGCCTGGACCAGTTCTATACAGCTTTTGACATTCAGGCCGGTGATGGAATGTATGTAGCCCCAGAGGAGCGGGTACAGGTCTGGTAAAAGTTAAACCCCAAATATAGTCTATATACTAAAATCCCCGGCGCATCTTGCGCCGGGGATCTCTTTTTCTTTTTCATACCTCTCTACCACGCCTGGTCAGCCGTAAAACCACCACCGTCCGGTCATCCATAGCCACCTGGCGCTGGGCGCTTCCCTCCATCAGGTCTTGGGCTAACTGACGGGGGCTCTCTCCCTCCCATGTGGCCAGGGTATCAGTAAGCCAGCTGTCCTCCGCTCCAGCTACTCCATCACTGGCCATAACTAGCCAGTCCCCTGCCCCCAGCTTTACCTGAAGTACATCGGCTGCTCCACCCCCCTGAGTGGTCAGTCCGGCGGGGAGAGACTGTCCTACCAACCGAATAATCTTGTCCTTCCGGCGCACATATGTGGGTGCCGCTCCCAGTTTATATAGCGCACCCTCCCCCGTAAACAAATCCACCCGTAGAAGGTCGATGGTAGTAAATCCGCCATTTTCCTCTCCTCGCAGGGCCAAACTATCGTTGAGCGTACCCAAAGCCTGCTCTGGCTCCACCCCCGCTTTTAAAAATTTTTCCAAAAGAGTTACGGCAAAAGAACTCTCTGTACGTGCGGCCTGTCCACTTCCCATGCCATCACATAGAAAGATGTGTAGCCGCCCGGCCTCATCCTTAAACCAGGCACCCGCATCCCCACTAATACTCTGGCCATCCTTCTCTCGGGCGACCACACCTACCACGGCTACAAAGGGTTCGCTCTGCACCAGACATACAGTCCCTCGCTGCGCCGGCTCCTCAACCCGCAGAGGCACTCCCATCAAATCCGATAATTTTCCCCGCTCTTCCGGAGTATCCAATACAGTAAGGCGGGTGCCTGCAATCTCTACCCGCAGATGGCCATGTTCGTCATAGTAGACAGCACTCTCCCCCTCCAGGCCCAGGGCTGCCAGCCGCTGCTGCACCCGCCGCTGCCGAGTGGGATCCACGGCCAGTTCCTGACTTAGCTCAATGGAGGCCTTTTCCAGCGCTCCGGCCAGCTGGTTATATTGGCGGCATACCGCTCCCCGGTTTTCCCGAGCCCTAGCCTGGTACTGTCGTCGGGCCAGCCAGGCGGCCAGCTCTTCATTGACTGCAGCAGAAAAGTTTTTGATTTCCACACATTTGGCCGCAAACCAGGCAGGATAGTCTCCCGGGGTCCCCCGTCCCTTGTCCAGCAGAATGGGGAGCGCATCGTTAAGAGCTGAGCGGGTGGCTTGATAATCCCGATTCCAGCACATTTCCCGTAAAGAGCACTTGGCACACACCCGCTCCACCGCCCGGTCAAAGACCTTGTTTCCATCTTCCTTCCCGCCAGACCTTCCCCGGACACTCTCCCCCATTCCCGCCGCAAGATCCCGAAACGCAGCTGCAGTAGCAGCCAGGTGGCGAGCTGCATACTCCCTGGCCCGGTGGGCACTGTCCGCCCCCCTGTCCTGGCGCACCAAAGCTGCCAGCCGTTGCAACAACCGATCGGGCAGCAACAGAAACACTACTGATGCTACAAACACCTCATATAGCAGGCTGATACGTGGCCCTGCCTCCCAGCTCCACAAAACGGCGGCAGCATTGGCCACTACATAGGCTACTACTGTCATCAGTCTCCCCTGTTTCCAAAACACCCCCGCCATAAGGCCGGCAAAAGCAAAGGACATGGTATAATAGGCTGAAGATATAGCTGCAAAATCCATAGCCAGTCCCGCAGTAACTCCCACCACGGTACCTGCCCCCACACCGCCCTTCCATCCGGCTACCATGACCAGCAAGGCGCACAATACCCGTCCTAAGGAAAGGTTCCCCATAATTGCCACCTGATTTAAGGTCATAAGGGCGGTACAGCCCAAAACCAGGGATCCCACCGTTTGTCGGATGGACAGCCCCCCCTCCTCTCGAGGATCTTCCCACACGGAGAAGGCCAGTCGGTAAAAGTAGGTCATGGCGGCGGTCAAAATCACTTCAGTTGCAAAGAAAATGACTTGTGCAGTCCTCCAGCCATCTTCCGACAAGTAGATAAAGCCCACCACCCCATTGAGAAGGGCCGCTGCCCCCGGCATAAACCAACTACGACGACAGAGGGGTACATCCCAAAAAGCAAAGGACATTGCAAAAACCAGCACACAGGCAGCAATATACCGCAGTCCTCCCACCAGACCATGAAAGCATAAGTACCCAAAACCTGCTCCCACCAGAGCAGAAAAACCTGCTATCCCCGGTCCTGATGCAGCGGTAAAGGCCACACCACACATAGCGTAGCCTCCGAACATCTCAGCTCCAGCCAACACCGCCGCCAGCAGGAAACGGATACCGCCCTCTGCCAAATTCATTAGCATAGGCAGACGGAGCACTCGCTCCGGTACCCGGCCCAGCTTGTCCTCTTTTGCAGTCATGGAAACCCCTCCTTTGATATGGAGTTCCATTGTATTCCATTTTTAAAAAGAAACTGGTCATATTCTGTAAGAATGCTTGAAGCCATAGGTCGTTTATGATACAATGCACCAGATCAACTATTCTTCCGCTTTGACGGAAATTATTGGAGAGCATATGCAAATTGGAACCGTAAAAATAGATACCCCTTTGGTCCTAGGCCCTATGGCTGGCGTGACCGACCTTGCCTTCCGTACGATCTGCCGGGAACTGGGGGCTGGATATACCATCACCGAGATGGTAAGTGCCAAAGCCCTTTGCTATCAAGACAAAAAGACCCTCCCCCTGCTAGCACTGGGAGAGGGAGAGCGTCCCTGTGCTACCCAACTTTTCGGTAGCGATCCTTCCAGCGTACAAGAGGGGGCTGGTCTGGCTCTGGAAAAATCAGGGGCTGATATTTTAGACTTTAACATGGGCTGTCCCGTACCCAAAATCGTGGGATCAGGGGACGGCTCTGCCTTAATGAAGGACCCCGAAAAAGCCGGTCGAGTAATAGAAGCCGCCGTCAAAGGCGCCGGGGGTAAACCAGTCACTGTGAAATTCCGCCTGGGATGGGACAAGGGTTCCATTAACTGTGTGGAATTTGCCAAAGTAATGGAGCAGGCTGGGGCATCAGCGGTGGCCGTCCATGGACGCACCCGGGCTCAGATGTATTCAGGCCGAGCCAACTGGGACTATATCCGCGCCGTTAAGGATGCGGTATCTATTCCGGTTATCGCCAACGGTGACGTATTCAACGCCCAGGAGGCCGTTCATATTATAAAATATACCGGAGCTGATATGGTCATGATTGCCCGGGCCGCTTTTGGAAACCCCTGGATTTTCCAGCAGTCCGCCGCGGCCCTGGCCGGCAAGTCCATCCCAGCCCTACCTTCTCTGGATGAACGGATGGATACGGCTCTGCGCCAGTTTGAACTGGCCCGTATCCACAAGGGCGATAAGATCGCTTGCCTGGAAGCCAGAAAATATTATGCCTGGTATCTCAAGGGTGTGCCACATTCCGGGTATTATAAGGAACAGATCTGCCGTATTGAGACTGCACAAGATATCTACACCGTGACCCAGGGGATCAAACGGGATCTGCGGTAAACTAATATATTCAAGGTTTTTACAAGCGAAAGACACACAGCTTGTGACGACGAAAGGAGGTGTTCCCATGGATGACAGTCTATTGGTCTGCCAAGCCAAGGAAGGCAGCCGAGAAGCCTTTTCACGCCTGATGGAACTCCACCAGACTAAGGTATACAATCTCGCCTTACGTATGACCGGCTCACCGGAGGATGCCGCCGATCTGTCCCAAGAGGCCTTTCTCAACGCTTGGCGGGGCCTCTCCTCCTTTCAAGGGGACAGCGCCTTTTCTACTTGGCTATATCGTCTGACCAGTAACGCATGCATTGACTTTTTGCGCCGGGAGAAGCGACGGCGGGGCGTAGAGAGTATCCCCTTTTCCCTTGAAGGTGGAGAGGTCGACTACACTAACGTTCTTCCTGACCATACTCCTTCTCCCCAGTCTATCCTAGAGGGGAAAGAGCTAAAGGAGGCTATTCGCAGGGGGTTGGAACAACTCTCTCCGGAGCATCGGCAGGTACTGGTCCTTCGGGAGATTGCCGGCTTGTCCTATGGGGAGATTGCTACTGCTGCCAATTTGGAAGAGGGCACCGTCAAATCCCGCATCGCCCGAGCCCGGCTGTCTCTGCGCAACATTCTTCGCTCTGGAGGGAACTTTTCCGCATCCTCTTCGTCTAGTAAGGCAGAACCCACAAAAGGAGGTGACGGAAATGAATTGTGAAAAAGCCCTCATCCTTATTAGTGCCGCCCTGGACGGCGAGCTTACTGAGGTCGAGCGGCAATTGCTGGAGGATCACCTGAACCAATGTCCACAATGCCGGGCATTATCTGAAGATTTTGGAGTCCTTTCCGTCGCCCTTTCCGACATGGAGACCCAGCCTCCTGATGGGCTGATCCAGCAGGTGGAGGCCACCTTGAATACCCAGGGTTTTTCCTCCCCCTCTACCAGAGCTAAGCGGCAAAGAAAAGCTCTAGTTTCCTTAGTTGCCACGGTAGTAGCGGTCTTCTGCCTGAGGAGTGCTTATACCTTTTGGCAAAAGGATTTTGCGCCCAGTGACAGTTCTGCCTCCGCTCCTGCGCCGCAGGATGCTTCCCATACCCAAAACCACGACAGTGACAGCCATTTTACCCAATCTATCACAAGTTCCCAACAAGAGTCCTCATCCGAAAGAGGGGAGGCCGTTGAACATAAGAACGAAGAAACCGGCTCTAACCATACCGCCTTTGATTCTATAGATCCCTTCAACGCAGACCTGCCCCAAGAATCCCTCCAATCTGGCAACGGGGCGGAGAAGGATTCGGTAACTATAGAGTCACAACAGCAGACCAACGCTCCTGCCGATCCGCCATCGGCTAACGGTACCCTTCACTCCCCAGCACCCCTACCCTCTGCGCAATCCCCGGGGGAAAATACCCCGATTGGTGGTAGCACTTCTTCTAACGAAGATGCCGGTACCGATCAGGAGACCGGAATGACTCCCCTTCAAGCCCTTGATCTGGCCTTTGCCCACCTAGGCGGTTGGATACAATTCCCCAAAGCCGCCCTGGACAAAGACACCCCCGCCTACTTCCTACAACGTACAGAAAAAGAAAACCTTACCTCTGATTGGTGGCTGAAGTATGAGGGGCTTTCCTCTAACGGACTGTATCACATTTTCCGGCAATATGAATATATCGTGGTCAATGGGGCCAATGGCTGGGCCCATACCTCTACCATTAATCACTTTGCCATCTCCCTGGATGGTCTGTCCGTATTTAGCGAGTATGATGCGGATAAAACTCCGGAGAATACTTCTGCCTATCACAAAGCCATTGGTGACTGAGTTTGGAAATTCCAATTTTATCTTTTTACCATCCCCAAACCAACTGGTACGGGGATGGTTTTTTTATCCTTTTTTTCCTTAGAAATTTTGGTATTTTTATTTTATTTCTCGTTGTCTTACCTTTAATTTTCATATATAATATCCAATAGCAGTATGAGCAAACCCCGTATATAACCTCAAAAGTAAAGGAGTGGACAGATATTATGAGCTATTCGGTACAAAACATCCGCAACGTCTGCCTATTGGGACACGGCGGCAATGGGAAGACCGCCTTGGCAGAAAGTCTGCTTTATATCACCGGGGCCACCGACCGCATGGGTAAGGCCGTAGACGGGAACACCGTGTGCGATTACGATCCCGAGGAGGTTAAGCGGCAGATTTCCATCTCCCTGGCAGTAGCTCCTTTGGAATATAAAGGATGTAAGATAAATATTATTGACACACCAGGCTCCTTTGACTTTGCCGGCGAAGTGATGGAAGGCTTACGTGCCGCCGATGCGGCTATTATTGTCTGCTCGGCCAAGGACGGTCTTTCTGTTGGCCTGGAAAAGGCTTGGAAATACTGCGAAGAGCGTAACATGCCCCGCCTTATTTATATATCAAAGACTGATGAGGATCATGCAGACTACAATGCTACCTTTGATGCCTTGCGGACCAAATACGGCAACAAGATCGCCCCTGTGGCAGTCCCCATTTGGGATGAAAGCAAAAAAATTACCGGCATCATTGATGTACTTAACAAGCGGGCCTATGAGATGAAGGATGGTAAACAGGTTGAAATTGATATTCCCGAAAGTAAGGGCGAGGTGGTTACCCAATTTAATGATGCCCTGAAGGAATCGGTGGCTGAAACCAGTGAGGAATTTATGGACAAATTTTTCAGCGGGGCTGACTTTACCTACGCTGAAATGATTCATGGCCTGCGCCAGGGTGTCCGGGAACTATCCCTCTTCCCCGTGCTGTGTGGCTCGGCCATGAATGGTTTGGGTTCATTTATGCTACTGGATGATATATCTAACCTGTTACCCAATCCTATGGAGGGCAATTACCACAAGGCTACCCGCCAGGACGGCGAAACCGAACCCTTTGTAGTCTCCCCCGGTGGTGTGCCCACAGCCTTTGTCTTCAAGACCGTAGCCGACCAATACGGCAAATATTCATACATTAAAGTCCTCTCCGGGACGATTACCTCAGATCTCAGCCTGGTCAATGCCCGTACCGGTGCCCATGAGAAGCTGGGACGTCTATATGTGATGAAGGGGAAGAAGGCAGAGGAGGTCAAGGAACTCTCCTGCGGTGACATCGGAGCCATTGGCAAGATGGATAAAGTAAAGACAGGGGACACCCTATGCGACACTCGAAAGGTAGTTGCCCTAAAGAATATTCCCTTTTCCGATCCTAACTACTCAGTATCTATTTCTCCCAAGACCCGAGGGCAGGAGGATAAGGTGGCCCAGGGCCTATACCGCCTGAACGAGGAGGATCCCTCTTTTACCATCGTCAACAACTCCGAGACCCACCAAATGGTACTCACCGGTGTGGGTGATATCCAGGTGGATGTACTGGTATCCAAGCTAAAAAGCCGCTTTAACGTAGACTCCGAGGTAGGCGAGCCCCGGGTACCTTACCGTGAGAAAATCCGTAAAACAGTACAAAAGCAAGGTCGTCACAAGAAACAGACCGGCGGCTCCGGCCAATTCGGAGATGTATGGATTCGCTTTGAACCCAACCCAGGGGAGGATGAAATGGTCTTTTCGGAAGAAGTTTTCGGCGGCTCAGTACCCAAAAACTTTTTCCCTGCCGTAGAGAAGGGCCTGCGGGAGTCCTGCCTCCACGGCCCCCTTGCAGGCTACCCCGTGGTTAATTTGAAGGCTGTACTCTACGATGGCAGCTACCACCCTGTGGACTCCTCGGAAATTGCCTTTAAGACTGCCGCCCAGCTGGCCTATAAAGCAGCCATGCCCGAGGCATCTCCTGTACTGCTGGAACCCATCGGGGAACTAAAGGTCACTGTACCCGACAGCTACATGGGTGAAATAATTGGAGACCTGAATAAGCGCCGCGGCCGTATTATTGGCATGAACCCCACCGAAGACGGGGATCAGATTATCGAGGCAGAGATACCAATGGCTGAGATGACCACCTATGCCATTGACCTGCGGGCTATGACTCAATCCCATGGCTCTTTCACCTTCCACTTCGTGCGCTATGAGGACGCTCCCCCCTCCGCTCAGGAGAAAGCCATTGCCGCAGCCAAGGCAATGGTAGCGGAATAAACTGATACAAAAAGAGGAACCGGATTTGCCACAGCCAAAAAAGCCTGACCTGCAATGTTGACAGGCCAGGCTTTTTTGTATCGGTAATAATTTTTTTATTCCTCGCTGCTGGGAGATGGAGAAACATCAAGGCTCGGAGAAGTAGAGGGATCAGAAGTGGAGGGAGCAGGACTAGTCTCAGCAGAAGTATCTTCCTCCCCGTCAGTACCAGATAACTCCTCTTGGTGGGCCTTGTAATTGGCATAGACAGTAGCGACATCGATGGAGTCAAAGGCCTGAGTGGTGATAATCTCAGATTCCTCCAGCCATTTGGTGTTCATTTCATCCATCTTTCCGGTTTTGTACTCATCCTCTATACCAACACGCAGGATAATGTGGTAACCAAAAGAAGACTTCACCAAGCTACTGTATTCTCCATAATCCAGGGCATAGACTGCGTCTTTAAATTCGTCCACAAAGGAGTCGGTAGAAGCAAAGGTGTAACCGTCAGGATTACTGGTAAGTCCAGAGTCTTCCGAGTGAGCGAACATCAGTTCGTCAAAGGTGGCAATGGGATCGGAAGAGGCCGCCAGTTGAGACAGAATATCCTCTGCCTTGGCTTTGGCCTTAGTATTATACTCCTCTGCGGTGCCAGTGAAAGGGGTGCCATCCTCATTGGTGGGGGCGTTACCGGTAGACAAGAGTATAGTTCCATCCTCCTGCTCTTCGGCAGTGGAGATAAGGATGTGCTTGGCTTTATATACATCATTAGCGGCGGTAAACTCATCCATGTCCGCTGTAGTTGGCTCTGCCACCAAAGAGGCCATCAAATTTTGGTATAGATAACTGGAGGTGCTAATACGGTCGAAGGTAGCTAAAGATATCCCAAGCTGATTTAGCATCTGGTTAAAAGCCTCCTGACCATTTTCGGAAATATAGTCAGTTTTGGTCTGCTCCCACTCAGCCAACTGCTCCTCTGTAAGTCCGCAGTCGTTAGCCTGGGCTTGCTGTTCCAATAAGATATAGTAAGAGGACAGTTTCTGGGCATCTTCTTTCAGAAACTCAGCAGTGGTCTTACCGTCCCCTGCGTCGGAGGAAAAATCCAGTTCGGCATCAGAATACATTAAATTCATATATTCCCAATAAGAGCAGTTATAGGTGAGCCAGTAGAGATAGAACTCTGCAGGAACATCCTCACCATTGATGGTGAAGAGAGTCTCATCAGCATCCAGTCCGGCCAGCTGCTGGGTATAGGTGTTAATTGTCTCGGAGGTGGGACCAGAGTTCTGTTTAGGGGCGCAGGCAGACAGAAAAAGGGTCACGGCAGCAGTGAAAAGAAAAAAAGTACGCTTTAAATATGTCATAGCTAAGTCTCCAATTCCAAAAAACTTTTAATATTGTACCACTAGATTCAAAATGGCGCAATAAATTTTCCTCTCTTTTCTAAGGATTTACAGATTGTTCAATAAAATCTAAACCATTATAAGAAAAAGCAATATTGGGCCAGAAAGGGATTGGGCGAAAAAAAGAAGCCGGAAGTTTCCGGCTCTTTTTTATACGCTGAAAGAAGAATACGCCAGGACAAAAATTTTAAAAAAAGAAAATATCTGGAACAATCTATTATTTTTCCAGGGCTTGTCGGGCGACTTGGGCCAACTGACTGTGATCCAGCTCCTGGCCCAGAAAGTGCTCCAGGGAAAAGATAGCCTGGTGGATGAGCATGCTCAGCCCGTCCATAGTACTCATGCCTCTGTCCCTGGCGGATCGAAGGAGGGTGGTATCAGTAGGCTGGTAGACCAAATCGCACACCAATGCACCCTGGGGCATGGCAGACAGGAAGGAGAGATCGTGGAAATCACTTTGGCCGGTCATACCCAGGCTGGTACAGTTAATCAAAATCTGGGTATCCTCCGCCAGGGCGGACAAGGTTTTTTCAGCCAGGCTAGCGGGGAAGAGGACGGTAGGAAAGGCACAGGACAGCTCCTCTGCCCGCTCCACCTTGCGATTGCAAATGTTTACCCTACCAGCCCCTGACTGGGCCAAAGCGGTGGCTACAGCCCGGGCCGCACCCCCAGCGCCTAAGATGGTGACCACTTTATCTGTGGGATTGACACCCAACTCGTTCTGAAGGGCGGCCAGAAAGCCACGACCATCGGTATTGTGGCCCACAGCCTTTCCATTTTGAATGGTAACGGTGTTTACCGCACCCAGTTCTTCGGCCTCTCTGTCGATCCGGTCCAGAAGGGGAAGAAGAGCCTGCTTATGAGGCATGGTGGCGTTAAAGCCAAAAAGTTTTCCATCAGATTTGGCTTCTTCCACAAAGGTGGCTAGTTCCTCCAGCTTAACGGTGTGGTAGGTATACACAGGTTCTAACCCTAAGTGGCGCAGCATGGCGTTTTGAATAAGAGGGGACTTAGAATGGGACACTGGATCGCCAATAACACAAAGTCCCTTCCCGCCCAAAGTGGGTAAGGAGAGAGAGGTGCTCTTAGACAAAAAGTGATCCATGGCCCGCAGGTAGCTGTCAAAGCCCAAACCATATATCTGCCCGACACAGGCAGGGGCGGTCACCGAAATCTTACGAAAGTCTTCCCGACCGTGTATATCGGATAAATGAACCTCAAAGGCGGGAACAGTGACCGCCTTGAGCGCATCGAATATAGCATAGGAGTAATGAGTGTATGCCCCAGGGTTAATGATAATGGCATCGTAACGGCCCTGGGCCGCATGGATGGCATCAATAATCGCCCCCTCGTGGTTAGACTGGAAGCAATCGGCGTGGGCATTGCGAGAAGCGGCGTATCCGGTGACATATTGACACAGAGCATCGTAGCTTTTGTCTCCATAAACGCCAGGCTCCCGCTGGCCCAGCAGGTTTAGGTTTGGACCGTTGAGAACGAGAAATTTCATCGGACTGCTTCCTCCTCATTTAAAATGGCAATGATGCTCTGAACGGCATCCTCCGGGCTTTTGGTATTTGCAATAATGTAATCTGCCCATTCCTGATAAACAGGGGCCCGCTGGGAAAAGCGTTCCAGAAAAGTATCCCGTCCCTGTTGGGCCAGGGGGCGGTTGGTGGTATTTAAGCTATCATAAATCTCTTCTGCATCTCGATTAAGCCAGAAAATCAGGCCGCTGGACTTCAAGCTACCGATGCAATCAGGCCGTAGAGGAAGGCCCCCACCACAGGAAATGACCAGATTGTGCATCAAAGCAAGCTCTTCACATATTCCCAGTTCCTGATCGCGGAAGTAATCCTCTCCACTTTGGGCAAAGATATCGGTAATAGATCGGCCCTCCCGTTGTTCAATGAGGTAGTCGGTGTCAGCCAGATCTCTACCCAGCATCTGGGCCAGTAGATTACCAACGGTGGTTTTACCAGCGCCCATCATACCAATGAGAATAATATTTTTCATAATTTTTTAACCTTATAAACATGAGTGAAAGGGTTCCTAGACATTGCCCTTGTAGTTACCCAAAAGGCGGAAGCTCTCACTGGCCTGAGATAGCTCTAATAAAATTTCTTTCATACCTGGAGCAGTAATATCGCCGGTGAAGTCCACGAAGAAGCGGTATTCCCATGAACGCCCTGGAATGGGGCGGGACTCGAGCTTCATCATGTTCAGCCCGGCCGTAGCAAAAATGGTCAAAATACGGTATAGGGTACCGCTTTTATGATTTAGGGTAAACAGGGCAGAAATTTTGTCCCGCCCCTTTCGCAGTTCCATAATGGGGGAGACGACCACAAAGCGGGTATAATTTTCCTGATTTGAGTTGATGTCCTCAGCTAAAATATCCAGGCCGTATAGAGCAGCTGCCCGTTTAGATCCAATCGCTGCTTTGGAGGGATCCTTCTCTTGGGCTACAAACTTGGCTGCTGCTGCGGTGTTAAGTAAGGCCAAACTTGTCCAAGCAGGGTGCTGCTTTAAATAGGCCTCACATTGGAGGAGGCCTTGCTCATGGGAGTAGACGGTCTGGATATCTTCAAGCCCGGTTCCTTTTGGTGCCATAAGGCAATGGCTGATGCGAACCGTTTGTTCTCCCACCACATAGGAGCCATACTTGCTCAACAGATCGTACACCTGATTAATGGAGCCGGTGGAGGAGTTCTCGATGGGAATCACGCCGTAGTCAGCATTTCCGTTTCGCAGGGCAAGAAAAATATCCTCCCATAGAGGCACATGGCGGCGGGAGCACTTCTCTCCAAAGAAATCAGTAGCGGCTTCTTCTGCGTAGGCTCCTTCTTCCCCCTGGTAGAGCACCTGGGGCTGATCTAGTGGCACCCGGGCGGCTGATATAGCAGTATACAAGGCATCCAGAGAGAAATCTGTCCCGGTGGCAAGCCGTTGTTGCTGCCGACGGGAGATAGCCATGATGGTTTCAAATAGGGTAGCTACACTGGTTTTAAGCTCTGGCTGCGCCATGGCGGTCTTCTGGGCCAGAAGTTCACTCTCCCGAGCCTGATCCAGTACCTTTATGCCATGGACCCGCTTGTATTCACCCACCCGTTGGGTAACCTCCATGCGCTGGGTAAAGAGATCGACTAACTTTGCGTCAATGGCATCAATTTGGCCCCGCAGGGTCTGCAAATCTTCCATTAGCGGTAATTCTCCTTTAGAGCAAGGTAGTTTTTGTTTGCCAGTCGATTACCCTCGATCTCCTCAGGGCGAAGGGGACGGGTCACTTTACCGGGCCGGCCCAGGACCATGGAGCCGTCTGGGATAATGGTCCCGCCGGTGACCAGTGACCCGGCTCCAATAATGCAGTCTTTTCCTATTACCGCGCCGTCCAGTACGATGGAGCCCATGCCAATAAGGGTGTTATCTCCCACAGTGCACCCGTGGAGAATCGCTCCGTGGCCTACGCTCACTCCCGCACCCAGAACCAAAGGATTATAACGGGAGGTATGGCATACAACGTTATCCTGGATGTTGGTGTCAGGGCCGATGCGGATGTAAGACTCATCTGCACGGATAACGGCATTGTACCAAACCGAGCAGCCGGGACTAAGCACTACGTCGCCGGATACCCTGGCGCCGGGAAGGATCACTATGTCTTGCGTTGTCTGTAAAAGAGCTTTCCAATCCATAGAAATTGTCTCGCTTTCTATATGTGGTGAACAGGTGACCAGGAGGGCCTAAAGCCCAAGTACTTGGCAAGAGGCTAGGGCACAGGCGGCTTCAATCACAGGTACTGCCCGATGGACGATACAGGGATCGTGCCGGCCATGGATGACCAACGTGGCATCCTGTCCGGTGGACAAGTTCACCGTATTTTGCTCCTTGGCGATAGAGGGGGTAGGGCGGATGGTCACCGAGCACACCACAGGCATGCCATTGGTAATGCCGCCGTTTACCCCACCGGTGTGGTTGGTGACGGTGCGAATCTGATCTCCATCCATAAAAAAGGAATCATTAGCCTCGCTGCCCCGGATGGAGGCAAAGCCCTGTCCGATACCAAAACCCACCGACTTTACCGCAGGTACAGCATAAAGCTGCTGAGCAAAGATCCCTTCCACGTTTCGGCCATAGTCAGGGGCGCCCAAGCCGGGGGGAAGGCCCAGCACGGCGCATTCAATACAACCACCGACCGAGTCCCCGTCCTTTTTGGCTGCTAAAATAGCCTCTTGCATCTCCTTGCCCCGATCATCACTGAACACTGGGAAGGGCTTACTACTCACGGCTTTCAGGGCCATGCGGTCAAGATTGCCATCTACACAGCTGATCCTACTGTCAAAAATACCGGCAATTTCTTTTATATGGGCCCCTACATAAACCCCGTGATCGCGCAGAACCAGTTTGGCAATGGCCCCTGCAACTACCAGTGGTGCGGTAAGGCGCCCGGAAAAATGACCGCCGCCCCGGTAGTCGGCAAAGCCGCCGTAGCGCACCTGCCCAGTGTAGTCGGCGTGAGAAGGGCGGATAAGATCCCGGGTCTTTTCATAGTCTCGGGAGCGGGTGTCGGTATTTTCAATGATGGCGCAAATAGGGGTACCAGTGGTGCGGCCTTCAAACACACCGGAGAGGATACGCACCTCATCAGTTTCCTTCCTGGTAGTGGAAAACTCATTTTTCCCAGGGGCTCGGCGGGCCAGTTCACCCCGAATCAGATCCATATCCAGCTGGATTCCCGAAGGGGCCCCCTCCAAAACTACACCAATGGCGGGGCCATGGGATTCACCAAAGATAATATGTCTCATACTGTTGCCTCCTCAGACCTCCTGAATTTGTCCACCCAGCTTCTCATAATCGGCCCAAAAGTTGGGGTAGGATTTAGCCACGCATTCTGCTCCGGTGATGGTGATCGGGTTTTCGCAGCAGGTGGCGGCAATGGCAGCCATCATGGCAATACGGTGATCGTTATGTGCACTCACTGTCACCCCACCAGGGAGGGAGGATTTTCCCACAATGGTCAGGCTGTCCGGCCCCTCCTGTACGTTGGCTCCGAGGGAGGTAAGCACATGAGTCACCGTGGATAAACGGTCGCTTTCCTTCATGCGCAATCGGGCCGCATTTTTCAGGTGGACAACCCCCTCTCGCAGGGCTCCCCAGGCTGCTACGGGCGGAACCAGATCGGGGCTATGGGATACGTCAATGCTTACCTCGCTCCCTTTTGGGGAAAAAGAGGAGGAAGAAAGCGATTGTATAGACAAGGAGCTGGCCCCCAGTAGTTCGCCCCAGGAGAGAATGACTTTGTCCCCCTGAATAGAATGGGGGTTCATGCCGTCTACTTCAACCTGATTGCCAATCCCGGAGGCGGCGTACCAAAACCCTGCCTGGGACCAGTCAGCCTCCACTTCCAGATGTCTGGAATGGTAAGTCTGGCCGCCAGGGACGTAAAAGTTACGCCAGCCTTCATGAGAAATAGTCACCCCAAACTGATTCAGCGCATCTAGAGTCATGGCTACATAGTCTAAAGATTCTAGTTGGGTAGTTACCTGAATGTAACTGTCCCCTTGTAGTAAGGGGAGGGCGTAGAGCAGCCCAGTGATAAATTGGGAGGATACATCCCCGGGCAGCTGGTAGGTACCTGCCCTCAGTTTTCCCCGGACTGTAATGGATTGGCTGCTATGAATAAAAAAGAGGCCATTGGCGGAAAACAAATCTTCATAGGGTTTTTGGGGGCGGGAGAGCAACCGTCCTCTCCCGGAGAAAACAGCTCCACCTGATAATGCCAGCGCAATAGGGATGAGAAAGCGCAAGGTGGAGCCACTCTCTCCGCAGTCTAACCGGGGAAACTCGTTTTCATCTGACAGTACAGGACTGAGGGTTGGGCCATCGATGCCGAAAATGCTGAGGTTATTCCCCTCTATGGAGGCTTTGGCACCCAAGGTTTCCATACAGTTCAAAGTTGCCTGAATATCCTGAGAGAGCGCTACGTTGGAGATGACACTTTTGTCTTTGGCCAGGGCCGCGGCGATAATGAGCCGATGAGCCTGAGACTTTGAGGGGGGCGGGATGATACGCCCTCTTAGTTTTTTGGGGGTAATCGTCACATTCATAGTCCCAACTCCTTGATTCGCTCCAACAGCTCAGTTTTGGGTATTTTGTAGAGGACTGCCTTTCCCAGCTGTTCCAGCAGGACGAGGGTAATTTCTCCGCCTACTCCTTTTTTGTCCAGACCAATGGCAGCAGCATAATCCTGAAGAGAGCAGGAGATGGAGATAGGCAGATCAAAGCGGGATAGTAGGGAGGCAATCCGATGATTCAGCCCTGACGGAGCGTCTACCAGGGTATGCCCCAAGGCTGCTGCGGCCACCATGCCGGCGGCCACCGCTTCCCCATGGGTGTAGGTTTTATAATGATAGGCAAGCTCATAGGCATGCCCCAGCGTGTGGCCAAAGTTCAGGATCATCCGGGTTCCTATGTCCCGCTCATCTGCCTCCACCACTTGCCGCTTCAAGTTGCAGCAGGTATAAAGAATATCCTCAATATGTTTCATAATTTGAACTCGGGAAGGGTTTTGCTCCAACAGTGAGAAAAAGGCGGCATCTTGAATACAGCCGTACTTGATTACCTCGGACATACCATCGGCAAAGGTACGCTCATCCAGAGTGTTTAGCACGGAAGGATCCATAAGCACAAGTTTAGGCTGCCAAAAAGCACCTGCCAGATTTTTCCCAGCAATTAGGTCAATGGCTACCTTCCCCCCGACTGAGGAATCCACCTGGGCCAGGAGGGTGGTAGGAATTTGGATAAATTCCACTCCCCGCAGTACAGTGGAGGCGGCAAAACCAGCCAGGTCGCCCACTACACCGCCGCCCAGGGCAACTACCGCATCGGTCCGGGTGAGACCAAAGGCCATAAAGCCCTCCCACAGCCCACTCAGCTGCTGGATGCATTTAGATGTCTCCCCAGCGGGGACGGTGAAAAGATGGGACTCAAACCCACTGGTGGATAGGGAATCCAGCACCTGCTGCCCATAGAGAGGGGCTACATTGGAATCAGTAACCACCGCCAGCTTGCCAGCCTTGGGTAGGGCGGCACGGCACAGCTCACCTGCTCTGGTTAAAAGACCGTGTTCAATAAGGATGTCATACTCCCGACCGGGAAGGGCGACGGTGAGGGTTTTCATCCGGTATACCTCATTTCTGTGAGTGGGAATAAGGAAGGTTTTTTATTGGTATATTTCGCCGTATTTTATGGTGTTGCCCTTGGTTAGGTCAACCATAGCGTTGATCTTCTCCATAAGGGAGCTAAACTGGGAAGGGGTAACAGACTGCTGTCCATCGCACTTTGCATTTGGCGGGTCGTTGTGTACCTCGATAAGCAGGCCGTCGCAACCTGCGGCGACAGCCGCCATGGCCAGAGGCTCTACCATCCAACTCATGCCAGCGGCGTGAGATGGGTCTACCACGATGGGTAAATGGCTCATTCGTTTAATGACAGGAATGGCTGATATGTCCAAAGTATTGCGGGTATAGGTCTCAAAGGTACGCACCCCCCGCTCGCACAGGATCACGTTTTCATTGCCCGCCGCCATAATATACTCAGCAGACATGATCCACTCTTCATAAGTATTGGATAATCCCCGCTTAAGCAGAATAGGCTTACTAATCTTACCGACCTCTTTGAGCAGGTCAAAGTTTTGCATGTTTCGGGCACCAATCTGTACCAGGTCCACCTTTTCCTCAAAAAGTTCACAGTACCGGGGGGCCATAATCTCAGAAACAATGGGCAGTCCGGTGGCCTTGCGGGCCTCGGTCAGCAGATCCAGGCCGGAGATGCCCATACCCTGAAAGGAATAGGGAGAGGTGCGGGGCTTAAATGCACCTCCACGTAGCAGTTTGGCCCCAGAGGCTTTCACATCTTGGGCAATGACGGACACCTGCTCTTCACTTTCTACCGAGCAAGGCCCGGCAATGACGGTAAACTCTTCTCCACCGACCTTTACTCCGGATACATTTATGACCGAGTTTTCAGGATGAAATTTACGGTTAGCCTTTTTGTATGGCTCCTGAATACGCATAATGCGCTCCACATGGGGTTCCATGGACAGTTTATCTATGTCCAAATGGGCAGTGTCCCCCACTAGGCCTAAAATGGTACAACCTACACCGTTGGTGACTCCAACTGAGACCTTTTCCTGCTTTTCTAAGTGGTATGCGAGGGCATCGATATCCTCTTGCTTGGTACCGGGCTTCATAATAATAACCATAATGTAAATTTCCTTTCTAATGCCTGCCGCTTCTATGGAAAATCGGGTCCAGGCGTATGAAAAACAGAACGCCCATTGACCCTGGTCAATGAGCGTTTACAGGCAAAATAACTGCTGTCTGGGTCCTTTCAGACCCGCTCACCGCACCGTAGCCCCATTTTTTCCATGCCAAAATAGCCAGCCTCGGTAAATCGAGCCCAGCCAAAGTAGAAAAAGGATAGAGTTGTGACGGCTATATAATTCATAAAATTCCTCAAAAAATTGATGGTAAAATTATATACCAATCTGGTGGGAATTGCAAGCTTTTTTTCCAGCGCCGCCGAAAAGAGAGGGCGGTAGCTGGTCGGCTGAGAGAGGGGGAAGTGCTGAGAGAGTAAAAACAGTGGGCATTAAGCAAATTGTTGTGTCAGACATAGAGGGAGAAAAAGAGGCCTCTTAGCGATGTTCTGGGGCCTTTCCTCCCTCCAGGGCAGAGCGTTCCTTTTTCAGTTCCTCCCAGAGCTGAGCTAAGGTCCAGCTTACATTGTCGCTGGTGATCACCGCCTTGAACACTGAGCGTGGCACCTTCCCTTTGGACAGGAGGAGGAGAAGCGCGTTGATCTGCGGCCCAGACAGGTTGTCCATCACCAGGATAGGATCGGAGATCACGGGGACTTCCCCATGGGAAGCCTCAAAACCTTCCCGACCTAAAAGATAACCCAAACTTTGATTGGTCTGATCGGGGGAAACCAGCTTGACCCGTATTTTCAGCGGGAGCATAGCGCGCCGGGTGGCAGTCAGCCCTGGGCTGGCAGGATCAGGCCAATAGCATAGGATCTGTTCCATAGATAGCTTCTCCTTTCATCTAGGGAGATTGGCCGCTTGAGCGGCCTGGTCCAATCGTTCCATGGCCCGAGCCAAGAAGTGGCGGGGACAGGCCAGATTAATTCGCTCAAAGCCTGCACCCTCTTGACCGAAATGGTATCCTTCACTGAAGCTCAGTCCGGCCTGCTGGATCATAAATTCTTCCAAAACTTTGGTCTCCAGGCCTAAGCTGCGAAAGTCGGCCCACAGCAGATAGGTGCCCTCCAGAGGATAGACTGTAACTGAGGGAAATTTTTTGGCCAAAAATGCCTTGCAGTAGGTGTAGTTGTTCTGCAAAACTACCTTTAGCTCCTCTAGCCAGGAAGAGCCTTCTTCATAGGCAGCGGTGGTGGCGGCCACGCCGAAGTAGTTGATAAACTGGCCGCTGTGGATGGAGGCGACCCCACCAAACCGAGCACGCAGTTCCCTGTTTGGAATGATAATGTTAGCTGTGGACAGTCCGGCGAGGTTAAAGGTTTTGCTTGCCGAGGTTCCAATCACACAGTTGTCTGCCGCCTCCGGCGAGAGGGTGGCCCAGGGAGTGTGAATGTGAGGAGCATAGACAAAATCGCAGTGGATTTCATCGGAAAAGACCAACACCTTGTGCCGCAGACAGATATCTGCCGTCCGTTCCAGTTCTGCCCTGGTCCACACCCGTCCAACTGGGTTGTGGGGGGAGCATAGCAGGAGCATAGTGGTATCCGCTCGGGCGCACAGAGCCTCCAGGGCATCAAAATCCATTTCATAGTGCCCGTTTTCCTGCCTGAGGGGATTGGCTAAAGCGACCCGCCCCGTTCGCTGGATACACCGCTGAAAGGGACCGTATACTGGGGGTTGGTAGATAACCCCATCCCCTGGCTGGGTAAACGCATACAGGGCGTGGAGGATAGCGGCTACCACCCCATAAGACTGAGTAAGCCATTCAGGATGAATGATCCATTGGTGGCGGTCCTGGAACCAGGTACATACCGCTTTTTGATACCGTCGGTGGGCTACGGTGTAGCCGTAGGTTCCAAAATCGGCCGCTTGGACGAGAGATTGAATGATACAGGGGGCAGTAGAAAACTCCATATCAGCCACCGAAAAGGGAACCAGGTCTTGGGGCACGGGACCTGATGCGGCCTCCATCAGATCCCATTTTTCCGCTCCAATGCCAGTGCGGCGATGGGCGGTCTCAAAATTGTAGGCCATAATAGTTTCTCCTTTTGGTTTGACATTTTGCTGAGGGTTATCTCCCACATAGAGGAAAGGGGCCGCTTAGAGGCGACCCCTTTTTAAAGAGCGATTACTCAGCGGAAATGGTGTAGTAATACACTGGCTGACCGCCGGGCAGCAAGTTGATCTCAGCGTTGGGGCAGGTGGACTGAAAAATGGATAGGACTTGCTGGGCATCTTCGTTGGTCACATCTTGACCATAAAAGATGTTAATAAACTCGGCGTTTTTCTGGGGTTCGGCCCCCGCCAGCTTTTCCATCAGGGCATTGAGGTGGATATCGGTGCCGAAAAGCTGCCCGCCGGAAAGGGCCATATAATCACCCGCCTTGATGTTAAAACCATCAAAATCAGAGTCTCTGGCGGCGTAGGTCACCTCGGAGGTATGGACGTTGGCCATAGCCTCCTCCATAGCGGCGGTATTAGCAGCTACATTGAGCTCAGGATCTAAGGCCAGCATAGCGGCTATTCCTTCGGGTACGGTGCGGGTACCTAGCACTACAACTTCCTTACCCTCTCCCAGAGCAACGCACTGCTGGGCGGCCATAATAATATTTTTATTATTAGGAAGAACGAATACAACTTGGGCAGGGGTACGGTTAATTTCCCGGAGAATATCCTCGGTAGAGGGGTTCATGGTCTGCCCACCGGAGATGATTCCATCCACGCCTAAATCCCGGAACAGGCTGGCTAATCCGTCACCAGCGCAAACGGCTACGGCGCCGTATTTTTTCTCTGCCGAAGCAATCTTCTGCTCTTCCCCGGTGGAAGTAGAGCCGGAGACTTCCTCCAGTATCTCGGTGTGCTGCTCGCGCATATTTTCCACTTTCACTGTGAGCAGAGCGCCGTAGGTTAGGGCCTCCTCCAGCACTTTGCCTGGGTGATTGGTATGAACGTGAACCTTGATAATCTCATCATCCTCTACCAAAACCAAGGAATCACCCAGGGCATTGAGAAAGGCCCGCAGAGTTTCTGGATCCTTTTTGGTGCCACGGGAGCAGATAAACTCGGTGCAGTATCCAAATTTAATATCCTTTGTTTCAAAAGAACCAAAGTCGGCTTTCTCCTTAGTAATGGGGAATACATCTTCTTCCTCACCTTCTGGGATAGGCTCTCCCCGCAGTTCGTCCAGCATACCCTGAAGGATAATAAGAAAGCCCTTGCCACCAGCATCCACCACTCCAGCCTTTTTTAGTACCGGATTCTGGTTGACTGTATCTGCCAGCACCTCTTGACCGGTCTGAATGGCCTGCTCCAGCACAAATTCCACGCAGTTTTGTTCCTGAGCAGCTTCGGAAGCACGGACGGCAGCCAGACGGGAGACGGTAAGGATGGTCCCCTCAGCAGGTTTCATGACCGCCTTGTAGGCAGCGGCTACTCCCTCATTAAGGGCATCGGCCAGATCGATACCTGTAGCAGTCTCTTTTTCCTTTAGCGATTTGGCAACGCCACGGAAAAGCAGGGAAAGAATGACCCCTGAGTTACCTCTGGCTCCCCGCAATAGGGCCGAGGCATTGATGGAGGCCGCTTGCCCTACGGAAGAGGCAGGTTTTTTCCTCAGTTCGGTGGCAGCGGTACTAATGGTAAGGGACATATTGGTTCCCGTGTCGCCATCGGGCACGGGGAAAACGTTGAGCTCATTAATATTCTGTTTTTGGGCGTTGATAGAGGCGGCGCCGTGTATTACCATGCGCTGGAACAGCGCCCCGTCAATGAATTCGATCATACCTGAATTCCTTTCCTATAAGAGGTTGGGGTACGGGCAGCTTACCCAATGACCATGGAGTCCACGCACACGTCCACACCGCGTACCTCTACTCCGGTGAGGCGGCCAACCTCGTACTGAACCCGGTTCATAATGGAGCGGCTGATCTCGGTAAGGTTAACCCCGTTGTCTACTATAATGTGCAGTTCAATAGACACGGTGGCATCATCATTGCAGCGTACCCGCACCCCTTTTGACATGGATTCTCGCCGCAGGAGATGAACCAGACCATCAGTCTTGGAACGTACGGCCATACCCTTTACACCATAACAGCTGGTGGCCACCATGCCGGTAATATTGGTAAAGACGTCGCTGCTAATGCGAATTTCGCCTTTTTCAGTTTGAAGCTTCATAAAAAACCCTCCATGCGCCATGGGCGTTTAAGATTACTAATACGGGGCATTCATTTTTATATTTTAGTCCAAATTCAGGGAAAATACAAGATAAAAAAGTTTATGGGAAAAGTTTGGTCAAAGGATTGTAATTTCCCCCACAATTGTGTAAACTATAAAAGTACAGGTACAATCCGCCGGAACGGGTAAGGGGAAAGCGTGGCAAGCGCACTCTCACCGGACGGCAATGCCATCTTCTTAAGGAGGAGGTAGCGAAATGAAAGTCGCCCGAGCTATTTTAAAAGGTGTAGCCTTCGGTCTTGTGATTGGCGCAGCCATATGTACTATCGTCGCCTACTGGGAGAGGATTTTGGATGCCTTTTACAATTTAACCGACAAGCTGGAGGAGAAGCGCGCCAATTGTTGCTGCGACTCCTCGGAATTTGACGATTATGACGACTGGGAGAGCTGCTAAGAGTTATCCTTAGCGTTTCGTCAGGGCTGAAGCTCCGCGGACATTTTGTTCGCGGAGCTTTTTTGCTCTTTATCTTGTATTGCTTATAAAAATAAAACTACCTAAGGAAATATTTTATAAAATCGCAAAAATAACCCTTCAAAAAATAAAGCAGTCTGCTATAATACGATAGGACGATTACCATAACGCTGGGAGGGTTAAGGTATATGAATATTGCTCAGTTTGAAGAAATGCGACAAAAACTAGCCGCTGAAGGAGTAGAGATGATGGATCCCGATGCGGTGTATGTAGAGGCTACTGTTACCGTGGGGGAGGGAACCGTGCTCCTTCCCGGCGTAATTCTGAGGGGAAACACGGTGGTTGGTAAAGGTTGTGAAATCGGCCCCAATACCATGTTGGTGGACTGTACTGTGGGGGATGGTGCGGTAGTCAACTCATCTCAGTGCAACCAGTCGTCTATTGGGGCGGGGGCTCATGTAGGACCCTTTGCATATATCCGCCCGGGCTGTAGTGTGGGTGAGGATGTGAAAGTGGGCGACTTTGTGGAGCTGAAAAACTCCACGGTTGGAAAGGGAACCAAAATTTCCCACCTAACTTATGTAGGGGATAGTGACGTAGGAGAGAATTGTAACCTGGGATGCGGTACAGTGACAGTAAACTATGACGGGAAGAAAAAGTATCGCACAGTTATTGAGGATGGTTGCTTTATTGGCTGTAACAGCAATTTGGTGGCTCCGGTAACCGTGGGAACGAGGGCGTATACCGCTGCCGGCTCTACTATTACCCAGGATGTACCTGCTGGGGCCCTGGCTGTGGCCAGAGCCAGACAGGTAAACAAGGAGAACTGGATGGACAAACGGGATCAAGCCTAAGTGTGAAAGTAAATGACGTGACGCGACCGATAAGGCGACAGGCCTAACACATAATAAAAGAGAGGAAGACGATACATGATCACACACGGCAAGGATATTAAAATCTTTTGCGGCAGTTCTAACAGGCCATTGGCCGAGGCCATCTGTAAGGAAATTGGGGTGGCTATGGGTAATTCCGAGGTGGGGGCGTTTTCTGATGGGGAAAACTTCGTCTCCATTTATGAGACTGTCCGCGGCTCTGACGTGTTTGTGGTGCAGTCCACGTGCTCGCCGGTTAACGACAATTTAATGGAACTGCTGATTATGATTGACGCTCTAAAGCGGGCTTCGGCTGGACGGATTACTGCTGTAATGCCCTACTTCGGCTATGCCAGACAGGACCGCAAAACCAAGCCGCGGGACCCTATTTCGGCCAAGCTGGTGGCCAATATGCTCACTGCCGCTGGGGCTGACCGTGTGCTGACTATGGACCTTCATGCTGCCCAGATCCAGGGCTTTTTCGATATTCCAGTGGACAACCTTCTGGGATCTCACGTATTCGTGGATTACTTCAGGAGCAGGTTTTCCGGAAATCAGGATAACTTAATGGTGGTCTCCCCCGATGTTGGTTCGGTGGCCCGTGCCCGTGCCTTTGCTCAAAAGCTGGATGTTCCCCTGGCTATTGTGGATAAGCGCCGCCAGAAGGCCAACTCCTCTGAAGTGATGAATATTATTGGCGATGTGGAGGGGAGGGAGGTAATCCTTTTGGATGATATGGTAGATACCGGTGGTTCCCTGTGTCATGCAGCCAAGGCCCTGGTGGAGATTGGCGGGGCCAATTCAGTGATTGCCTGTGCCAGCCATGGGGTACTTTCCGGTTCAGCCGTGAAGCGCATTACAGATAGTGTGATTAAAGAGGTTATTTTTCTGGATACCATCCCCCCCAGCCAAGAGGCTATGGGGTGCCCCAAGATTAAGTATCTGTCTGTCTCCCACTTATTTGCGGAGGCTATTGATCGCATCTATGAGGAGATCTCTGTCTCTAAACTGTTTACCTAAAAGGCACTTAAGCCGTTACTCTTTGCCTAACCATACACAGCGTTGAAATAACCTATTTTAGCCGCTGCCCCTTGGGGTCACGGAAATGTAATAAGGGACTAATTTTTATGTTTTTTAAAAAGCTTTCTAACATCTCCTGGTTGGTGGTCTGCCTGGGCAACGTAGGTGATCGCTATGAAGGTACCCGCCATAATATAGGCTTTGATGTGGCTGACGAGTTAGGCCAGAGGGGCAATTTTGCCATTCGAAAGCTCAAATATAAGGCCTTGATTCAGGATGCTGATATCGGTGGGCAGCGGGTGCTGGTAATGAAACCTACTACCTTTATGAATCTGTCGGGGGAGGCTGCCGCTGCTGCCTCCAGCTTTTATAAAATTCCCCCTCAGCAGGTGCTGGTGGTGTGTGATGATGTGTCCCTTCCTCTGGGTAGGTTGCGTCTGCGGCGGGGGGGCTCCGCCGGAGGACACAATGGATTGAAAAGCATTATCACCCATCTGGGAAGTGATCAGTTTCCCAGGGTGAAGATTGGGGTAGGTGGCAAGCCCCACCCGGACTATGACATGGCAGAGTGGGTGTTGGGCAGGTTCGAGGAGGAAGATCAGATAATCATCCGGTCTGCTGTAAAGCGGGCTGCAGACGCAGTAGAATGTATCCTCCGAGAAGGTGTGGAGAAGGGAATGAATCGGTTTAATTAATTACGTCACGTTAAAAGTTGACAGGTAGGCGTGGAGGCAGCGACCTCCACGTACCTATTTGTGTTATATAATTTTTGATTTTTGTTGGATGGAGGCCTTCCATGAAGCTCCTTACCTCAATGTTAAAGCACCTTTCCGAATACCGCGCATTTTTGACCGCCATAGACAACGGTGGATGCCCGGCAGCAGTAGCAGGGCTGGCTTTGATACACCGGGCCCATTTTATCGCTGCGCTCCGAGGGGATACCGCCCGTCCGGTAGCCGTGGTGTGTGCCGATGAGCATGAGGCAATCCGCCTGTCGGAGGACCTAACTGCCCTTACGGGATTTTCCTGTCCTCTACTGGCGGCCAGGGAGTTTTTGTTTCATGCCGGGGCAGTAGCATCCCGCCAATGGGAGCATAAACGCATTTCTTTGTTTCATAATCTGATGGAGGGTAGCCTCCCTCTACTGGTGTGTACTGTAGAGGGGCTGCTCCAGCGCACCATGCCTCCCGACTTATTCCGCCATGCCAGCCGAACCCTAAGGGCAGATGGCAGCTACGACCTGAATGAACTGGCCGACTTCCTGGCCAGGGCTGGCTATACCCGGTGTGAACAGGTGGAGGGGGTGGGACAGTTTGCCTTGAGAGGAGGAATTTTGGATATATTCTCCCCTGCCCATCCCTCTCCTGCCAGGGTAGAGTTTTGGGACGCAGATGTAGATTCCATGGGCTTATTCGATGTGAATACCCAACGCCGCATCGGTCGGCTGGAGTCCCTTACTATTCTCCCCGTAGCCGAGGTCCTCCCAGGTCTTACTGGGGGGGAGTTGGCCCGTGTTACAGACTGTGAGCTGCCACAAGTATATGGGAAGAAAGTCTCTACTGCTGCCCACTATCTTCCAGCTGATACTGTGGTGTGCTTCTCTGAGAACAGTCGGGTGGCCGAGCGAGGGAAAAACTGGCTTTGGCAGCTAGATGAGGACGTGAAAGGTCTGCTGGAGCAAGGTATGTTGGATGGAAAAAACGCCGCTTTCTCTTACAACATGGATCAATTGATAGAAGTTCTCTCCGACTTTCCAATTTGCTATCTGGATTCCTTTATCGTATCCCAATACCCGATCCAGCCAAGGACTGTCCTCAACGTTATAGCAAAGCAGTTGCCCTCTTGGGGGGCCAGTCTGGAGACTGCCGCTGCCGACCTTCTTCACTATCAACAGTCGGGCATGGGGACGGTGGTTCTGGTGTCCTCTGAGCGGCGAGCGTTGGACCTTCAGTCTCTGCTGCGAGAGCACAAGGTGCGCTCTGCCGTGGATTTTGCGCTTCACGACCTACCGGGGCAGGGCGGGGTGACAATTGCTGTGGGCGGGTTATCCGCTGGATTTGAGTATCCAGGGGCCAAACTGGCGGTACTCACCGAAGGTCGTCCTGTTGCCGTAAAGCAGCGCCATAAAAGCAAAGAGCAGGACTCTGCTCGCCGCAAGCTGGACTCCTATGCCGATCTGTCACCCGGCGATCTGGTGGTCCACGAGCACCACGGGGTGGGGCGCTTTGTTGGTATGGTGAAGATGCCGGTGGACGGAATTGAAAAGGACTATATCAAGCTGGCCTATGCCGGGGCCGATGTGCTCTATGTCCCTGCGACACAACTGGATCTGGTGTCCAAGTATATTGGCGGGGGGGAGGATACTGAGCGCAAAAAGCTGTCCAAGCTAGGGGGGGCAGACTGGGAGAGGGCCAAATCACGCACCCGCAAAGCGGTGGCCGACCTTGCCAAAGGACTCATTGAACTCTATGCTCAGCGGCAGCGGGAGCCGGGTTTTGCCTTCTCGCCCGACTCCCCCTGGATGCGCCAATTTGAGGATGAATTTGAATATGCTGAGACTGATGACCAGCTGCGGTGCATTGCTGAAGTGAAGCGGGATATGGAGACTGCTAGGCCTATGGATCGACTATTGTGTGGCGACGTGGGCTACGGCAAGACCGAGGTGGCCTTCCGCGCCATTATGAAGTGCGTGCTGGATGGTAAACAGGCGGCTATTTTGGTGCCCACCACGGTGTTGGCCAGGCAGCATTATCTCAACGCAAAACGTCGTTTCTCCGGCTATCCGGTGGAGATCGAAGTGGTGAGCCGCTTTCGAACCCCTGGACAAATGCGCAAGGCTCTGGATGGGGTAACTTCTGGCAAAGTGGATCTGCTTATCGGCACCCATCGGCTGCTGCAAAAGGACGTGAAATTCAAGGATTTAGG
Source organism: Oscillospiraceae bacterium (assembly GCA_045543215.1). GTDB lineage: Bacteria > Bacillota > Clostridia > Oscillospirales > Oscillospiraceae > DXYV01. The sequence continues at coordinate 5,463 of JAZQMD010000082.1, read as the reverse complement.
GCTTTTGGTGGTGGATGAAGAGCAACGTTTTGGGGTTACCCACAAGGAGAAGCTTAAGGAACTGGCCAAGCAGGTGGATGTGCTTACCCTTTCGGCTACCCCAATTCCACGCACTCTGAATATGGCCCTCTCTGGTATTCGGGATATGTCTGCCCTGGAGGAGCCTCCCCAAGGCCGTCAGCCGGTGCAGACCTATGTGCTGGAGCATGACTGGTCTATGTTGGCCGATGCCATGCGTCGGGAAATCGAGCGGGGGGGACAGGTGTACTACCTGCACAACCGGGTGGAGACCATTACCCGGGCTGCCGCCCGCATTAAGGATATGCTTGGGGAGGAAGTAAGTGTAGCAGTGGCCCACGGGAAAATGACCGAGGATGAAATCAACGATGTAATGACTGCTATGACTGATGCGGAGATACAGGTGCTGGTATGTACCACAATCATTGAAACAGGTATCGATATTGCTAACGTGAACACTCTCATTATAGAGGATGCGGATAAGATGGGACTGGCCCAGCTTCACCAGCTACGGGGGCGGGTGGGCCGATCCCCCCGGAGAGCTTATGCCTACCTCACCTATCGTCAGGGCAAAGTTCTCACTGAGATTGCTGCAAAGCGTTTATCTGCCATTCGGGAATTTGCCGAGTTTGGCTCTGGTTTTAAAATTGCTATGCGGGATTTGGAAATCCGTGGCGCAGGCAATGTATTAGGCCCCGAACAATCAGGCTTTCTCATGAGCGTGGGCTATGACTTATATCTCAAGCTGTTGGAAGAAGCTGTGCTTACTCAGCAAGGTAAGCCTGTCCCTCCACGTACCGAGTGCGCCGCCGATCTGTCGGTGGCGGCATCCATTCCAGACCGATATGTCCCAGCCCCGGAGCAGCGTATGGATCTCTACCGCCGTATTGCCCGCATTCGTACCGAGGAAGAGGCCGATGACATGGTAGATGAGCTGGTGGACCGCTACGGAGACCCACCCCGGCAGGTGAACAACCTAATTTCCGTAGCTTTGCTGCGGGGTCGGGCGGCTGCCTGTGGGGTGACTGCTATCGACCAGAAAAAGGATTCGCTGGAGCTTACCCTGGATCAGTTTGACCTGGAGGCTGTTTCGGCCTTATGCGGCCAGTTTTCCGGGCGCATGACCATGCGCTTTGGAGAGCAAACAGGGCTTACCATCAAGCTGCGTAAAAATGAGGACGTGCTCCGCTTAGCAGGTAAAATTGTAGAGGAATATGAAAAGCTGCGTGGGGTTGGATAATGGAATCTAATAAAAAAGAGAAGCCGAAAATTGCCATCACCAGATAAGGAAGTAATTTAGAAAAGCATAAAAATTTAGCTGAAATGGCATAGCAAAGGCAAAAATTAAGCCGAAACCTTATTAATGGGTTTTCGGCTTTTCTTTTTTATCCGCACATCACTCAAAGACACCTAAAAATCCCTTAAAGCTGTGTTTTTAAATATTTATTTACAAATTTTTTGGTAAAATTATCGGCAATATAAAAAGAATTGTGAAATAAGTTTTACTATTTGTGAGTTTTGAACCCTTTCTTGCTTGTCCCATCGTTCCCTTCAATTCTTTCTTTTTGTTTGGTATAATCTGGATCACATAACTTTTCATTACAAAAGGAGTGTTGTCCTGTGAGCCAGTGGTTCACTAAACCCACCACCCAAATCCTACAGGAGTTGGGCGGACACCGGGAACGCGGCCTCACCCATACACAGGCCAGCCGCGCTCTGGAACGGTATGGCCCCAATCAGTTAGCCGGTAAGAAGAAGGAATCTATGGTGGCCCGGTTTCTCTGCCAGATGAAAGACCCTATGGTGCTAGTCCTTTTGGCCGCTGCGGCCCTTTCCCTCATTGCCAGCGACGGAGAAGACTGGCTGGAACCAATTATTATCCTGCTAATTGTCGCAGTCAATGCTTGCATTTCTATTTCTCAGGAAAACAGTGCTGAAAAGGCGCTGGATGCACTGCGTAAGCTGTCTGCCCCTCTTGCCAAGGTAGTCCGGGGCGGAACCCAGCAGCGTCTGGATGCCTCCTTACTCGTGCCTGGCGATCTCATCCTCCTGGAAGCCGGAGATCTGGTTCCTGCCGATGCACGTATTTTAACCTGCGCCTCCCTGAAAGCGGACGAGTCTGCTATGACCGGCGAGTCTGCCCCCGTATCCAAATTGGCAGTAGATACCCTCCCGGCAGATACACCCCTGGGTGACCGGGTAAATATGCTAATCTCCTCCACAGTCATTACCAGCGGTCGCGGGACAGCGGTGGTCACCGCTACCGGTATGGACACCGAAGTAGGCCGTATCGCAGGTATGCTTTTAGGTGAAGAAGAAGGTGACACCCCTCTCCAGCGCCGCATGGCGGAGATTTCCAAAACTCTTTCCTTTCTCTGCCTTTCCGTGTGTGCCATCATGTTTGGGGTAGGTCTGCTCCACCACAAAACCCTGCTGGAGATGTTCCTCACCGCCGTATCCCTAGCGGTTGCCGCTATCCCCGAGGGTCTGCCCGCCATTGTCTCCATTGTCTTGGCCCTTGGTGTGCAACGGATGGTAAAACACAACGCCATTGTTAAAAAACTTCCCGCCGTGGAAACCCTGGGCTGTGCCGGGGTAATCTGCTCGGACAAGACCGGCACTCTGACCCAGAACAAAATGACTGTGGTGGAGGTATGGAGCCATGGAAACGCTCATCGGCGGGAGACCCTTACCGTTGGGACATTATGCAATGACTCATCCCTTACATACCAGGGCAAGGCCCTTAAAGCCGTTGGAGATCCCACCGAGACCGCTTTTGTTGATGCCGCCCTTCAGGAGGGGCTGGACAAAAACCTTCTGGAGCAGGAAGCCCCCCGAGTAGCTGAACTTCCCTTCGACTCGGAGCGAAAGCTTATGTCCACCGTCCACCCTCTTGGGGGACGGTACCGGGTGATGGTTAAAGGGGCTCCCGACGTGCTTTTAAGCCGGTGCTCCCGTGTGCTAGACCAGAAAGTCATCCCCATAACCCCAGCTCATCGTCAGGAAATTTCCAATGCTAACAAGGATATGGCCCAGCGGGCCCTTCGGGTACTAGGCTGCGCTTACAAAGATATAGACTCCCTCCCCCCCAATCCAACCTCCCAGGTCCTGGAGAGCGGTCTTACCTTCTGTGGCCTGGTTGGCATGATCGATCCTCCCCGTAAAGAAGTGAAGCGGGCGGTGGCTCAATGCTATGCAGCTGGAATTCGTCCAGTGATGATTACCGGAGACCACAAGCTTACCGCTGTAGCCATTGCCAGAGAATTGGACATTCTCCGTCCCGGTGGTCTGGCCATTACCGGAGAAGATCTGGACTTTATGCCTCAGGAACTGCTGGAGCAGGAGGTAGACCGCTTCTCGGTGTATGCGCGGGTATCTCCGGAGCACAAAATGCGTATTGTTAAGGCATGGCAAAAGCGGGGCATGGTGGTAGCCATGACAGGAGACGGTGTCAATGATGCCCCCGCTCTCAAGGCAGCGGACATTGGTTGTGCCATGGGTATTACAGGCACCGATGTGGCTAAGGGTGCGGCCGATATGATTCTTACCGATGATAACTTTGCCACCATCGTACATGCGGTGGAGCAGGGCCGGGGGATCTACGCTAACATCAAAAAAGCCATTCACTATCTCCTCTCTTGCAACATCGGAGAGATTGTCACGATCTTTGCCGCCACTCTGCTGGATTTCCACCAGATGCCTCTGGCCGCCGTGCAACTACTGTGGCTCAATTTAGTCACCGACTCCCTCCCGGCCCTGGCTTTAGGAATGGAGCCGGTGGAAAAAGGCATTATGGGGGAAAAACCCAGACCGGCCTCTGCATCCCTGTTTGATAAAGACTTCTCCATCCGCCTGGCCTGGCAGGGGATTATGGTTGGGTTGGTCACACTGACGGCCTATTGGTTGGGAGAATATGTCTTTTCCGACCCTGCTACTGCCGACAGTGTGGCCAGCACCATGGCCTTTGCTACCCTTACCATCAGCCAGCTATTTCACGCCTTTGATGTCCGCAGCGAGGAACACTCTATCCTCCACATTGGCCTTCTATCAAACCCTGCCATGAATAATGCCTTCCTAGTGGGTATACTCCTTCAACTTGCGGTACTCCTCCTGCCCCCTCTTATGAACGTGTTTCAAGTAACCCATATGGCCATGGTGGAGTGGCTTACAGTAATTGGTCTCTCCCTTACTCCTGTGATCATCTGTGAGTTGGAAAAGGCAGTCCGAAGGGCCAGTCGGCAAACCTCCATCCAGCCGCTAAAAGCCCTGTCCGGCCGGGGTAGTCGGAGATAATCCGTATCCATCCTTCATCCATTAGTTTTCTTACATTTTTTAAGTTACACAAAAAATTAGCATATTATAGCACACATTTTTTTAATGTGTGCTATAATATTGCTTCATAAAGAAATACTAGATCAGAAACAGGAGCAAGTATATGAACGAAATTTTTTTGCTCAAGCATGGGGAACTGGTACTCAAGGGCATGAATAAGCGGGGCTTTGAGGAAAAGCTTATGGGGAATGCCAAGCGCCGGTTGCGCCCCTTCGGCCCCTTCCGGGTCTATTCTCGCCAGTCCACTACCTATGTGGAGCCCCAGTCTGCCGATTGCGACCTGGATGGTGCATGGGAAGCCATGACCAAGCTTTTCGGCGTGGTAGGGCTTTCCCGTGCCTGGCCCTGTGTAAAAGACAAAGATGCCATCGTATCTGCTGTGAAAGAATGCCTTGCTACCGACCTTTCAGGTGTTAAATCCTTTAAAGTGGAGTCTAAGCGGGCTGACAAATCCTTTCCCCTCTCATCCATCCAGCTTTCTCAGTATGTAGGTAGAGCGGTACATGATGCCTTTCCCCACCTGATGGCAGACATGCACCGACCGGATTACACCATCCATGTAGAAATCCGGGACTACGCCGCTTATGTCCACGGTGATCCAAAACCAGGAGCAGGAGGCCTGCCCTGTGGCGTGGGAGGGCGAGCCCTCTCCCTTCTCTCAGGGGGAATTGACTCTCCGGTGGCCTCCTGGATGGCTGCCAAGCGGGGGATCATGGTTGACATGATTCACTTCTACTCCTATCCTTATACCTCTCCCGAAGCCAAGGAAAAGGTGCTTGACCTGGCCCGCATCCTAATACCCTGGATCGGTAAAACCATTGTCCACATTGTTCCTTTTACCAACATTCAGGAGGAATTACGCCGCTCCTGTCCCGAAGAACTGTTTACCATCCTCATGCGCCGGTTTATGATGCGCATTGCCTGCAAGGTGGCAAGGTACAATGGTATCTCCGCTTTGGTCACCGGGGAATCTATCGGCCAGGTAGCCAGTCAGACCCTGGAAGCCATGGTGTGTACCAATGCGGTATGCGATCTACCTGTTTTACGTCCGGTAGTCGCCATGGATAAGGAGGAAATTGTGCGCATCGCCCGGCGGATAGGCACCTTTGAAAC
>JAZQMD010000081.1:0-2254 GCA_045543215.1 Oscillospiraceae bacterium | reverse complement strand
ATTTAGGCAACACATATGTGTTGCCTAAATAACTATAATATTAGACTGGAATATAAAGACCAATGGCAACTCCGGTCAATGCAGATGCAGTATACGCTTTCCAGAGGCCGTTAGCACCACCAACACCGCCAGCCAGCATCTAGGTAATCATTCCAACGCAACCGCCCAAAATACCACCGGCTACTGCACCAGCTGCAGCTCCACCAATAATTTCATTTTTTTCATTTTCTGTTAACTCAACAAAAGAATTATCCATATCTATTAATCCCCCTAATCCCACAATGAATAGATAATAACGCCAATAGCTCCTCCTACAATTCCACCAACAACTGTCCCAACACCTGGTGCCCACACAGTCCCTATTGTAGCACCAATTTTTGCTCCACTATAGGAGCCAATCGTGGTCCCAGCAGTTCCCGCTATACCCAGGCCAACATCATTCCAATCTATTCCACCCTCCACTAGTAGCATATCATTATTGTCTAGCGATTCAAATGCACCCATATTTAATTCCATTTCTATCATTTTACCTCTTTTATAAGTATTATATCATCCCACAAATCTACCGTGTCGACCGGGCAATCCGCAGGTAGATACCTCTCGTATGTAAATTGTGCTGTAATGCGTCTTTTTAAGAACCTCCCATTTGCTCCAGAATCTTTATGATTTGCTGCGCAGCAATGACATTGGATACCACGCCAACAATCAGCCCTGCAATACACAGCACCAGAGCCATGACTGTGCGGTGGGTGCGGCGCTTGCGGATGGCAAAAACCAGGCCAATGATCCCGCATATGTACGCCACCAGTGGCGAAAACGCACCCATAACCAGGGCCACGATCCCCAGCACCAGGGCAGGTACATGCAGCGGCCGCTTGCCGCCCTCCGTGGGCATCTCCGAAGTCTCATTCCTAAAAACACTGTTTTTCTCCATCATTATAACCTCCTTAAATTTTATTAAATAATGCAATTACCATCAAAAGCAGACAGTACAGACTAAAGATCACCATCCCCGGATTGAGAAATAAAGTTTTGAGCTGTTTCCCACAACTTCCTTGGAGCAAACCGGGATTGAGATAAAAACGCTTTTTTGTCAGGAACATCACCAGCACAACCAGCCCCCCCGCTGTGAGGCCCAATATCAGCAGACTGTATAGGAGATATACCATTAATCCCGGCAATCCCTCCAGCAGCGCCTGCGAAGCTTCCTGCATCGTCGTGGGATCCATTTCCCCAAATTCCTCCAGTAGTTCCATGTCCACTAATGACTGCACCAGAAGGGTCATCACACTGCCAAAGAAATTGACCACCATGTGCAGTATAACTGGATAACGCAACCTCCCGGTACGCACATAGACATAGGCCCACAGCGCCCCCCAAAAAAAGGTGTAAAAAAACTGGTAGAGATTGGCGTGGAATAAGGCGAAAGCCAGGGCGGACACCAGCACCGTACAGCCCTCTCCATACTGGATAGTTCGATCAATCAACAGCTTGCGGAAGAACAATTCCTCCATCACAGGTGCTACGATGACCACAAATATGACGGTAGGAATGGTGACTTTAGTGATCGCACTCTCCAACGGATTCTGTGCACCTCCACCGCTGATGAGCCAAGCCATCCCACGGCCCAAGAGATTGCCCGCAGTAGACAGCGCAAATCCCATCAATACGAAGAGCAGCAGATCTTTTCTTTGCAGCCAACACTGTTTGGGCTTTTGGGCTGGAAGCTTTCGTAGTATCAGATAGCTCAGCGGTATGGCTATGAAGTATAATGGCGCAGAGTTAATCAGCCAGAATCCCCAGCTTCCTTCTGTGTTTAACGGAATCTCCATCGTGGCCAAGGCCAATCCCAGCGCAAAACCAAAGATAAGGCCCGCCAGAAGCTGAATCACACCCATTACCACTAGTGAGAAGCCTATACGGGAAAAGGTGCGCCGGGCAGTTTGTACCATCTCCATAATTATAACCTATTAGGGCTGACGCCCACGTATACGTCTATGACCATTGAATCCAGCTCCTGCGGCGAGGACGCGTCCTTGACGGTCACATTATATCCAGCAGTGATGGGGGTCAGCCCCCTGTCCTTGAGATATTGATTGAGTTGCATAGCATGTGTCTGTAACTCGGCGGAGCTGCCGACATGGTGCATCATAACAGCGTTGGTCAGAAGAAAATCAGGTTTCCAGATGTAGCCGGTCGGTGTGGATATCTTTCGATCCAGAGGGCTCAGGATTTCAACATCCATCTCCGATAC
>JAZQMD010000080.1:0-9204 GCA_045543215.1 Oscillospiraceae bacterium | reverse complement strand
TATGGCGACGCAGAAGGGACTTGAACCCTCGACCTCCGGCGTGACAGGCCGGCATTCTAACCAACTGAACTACCGCGCCATATGAAGCGTCGCCAACGTGTCTGGTAGGAACAACAGGACTCGAACCTGTGACATCTTGCTTGTAAGGCAAGCGCTCTACCAGCTGAGCTATGCTCCCAAATATATTATGAGCAGTTCTTAAACGGCGAATTCAATTATACTAAACTATATAACCGATGTCAATACCAATTTTATATTTTCTTTGGTTTGCTTGGCGGAGGGGTTGCGCTCCCCTCCGCCAAAGGTCTTTAGCAGCTGGAGGATGAATGCAATAACGTCTCCAGCTCCTCCCGATGGAAGTGATATACCTTATCACAGAATTGACAGGTTAGCTCGGCCCCTCCCTGCTCCTGGATAAGAGACTCCAATTCCTCCCTCCCCATAGCGATAAGTGCCCGACTCACCCGCTCTTGGGAACAATAGCATCGGTATTCTACCGGGCTGCGCTCCAAGAGCTCCAATTGAAATCCGTCAAGTACTTTTACCAACAGCGCCTGAGGCGTAATCCCCTGATCCAGCTGGGCACTCACAGGTCCCAGAGCTCCAACCCCTGCTTCAATGCGGCGAATCACTTCCTCCTCTGCCCCAGGCAAAAGTTGAATCAAATATCCACCGGCAGCAGACACCCCCTGCTCCGGGGAAACAAGGACTCCCAGGGCGCATGCGGTGGGAATTTGCTCACTCTCGGCAAAATAAGCGGCCAGATCCTCGGCGATCTCACCGCCCACCAGCTCCACACTGCCTACATATGGCTCTTTCATCCCCATATCCTTTATAACGGTCAGGTTGCCTGTACTCCCTACGGCGGCACCTACATCCAACTTTCCCCTGGCTTTACGGGGCACATCTACCGCACCGTTTGCCACATAGCCCCGAACATTCCCCTGGCTATCGGAGACAGCGGTCAAACTCCCCAGAGGGCCGTCTGCCTTAATCCGCAAGGTTACCGAGCCCTTTTCCTCCTTGAGCATATTCCCCATCATAGAGCACCCCATAAGCAGGCGGCCCAAAGCGGCGGTAGCTACCGGCCAGGTCTGGTGGATCTCCCGGGCCCGCTCTACCAGCTCCCGTGCCGAGATGGCTACGGCCTTGATGGGGGCATCCTTTGCGATCATTCTGACAATTTCGTCCATGGCTCATTTCATTCCTTTACTCGCTGCAAAAAAGATTCGTTCCTCTCCGGGATAGGGAGGACGCAGCTTTAAATCTCCATACTGCCGCACTTGGATAAAACCAGCCTCAACCAGCCAGTCGGCCAGCTCCTCCGGCGGATATGCATACTCCTCATGAAGTTCTCCACCCCGGGTCCACAGCTCGTCCCGGTCTCGGATAAACAAGTCCATAAAATAAGTCAAAATATTACGTTTGGCTGAAAACTCCCCCCGCCAAACGCAAAAAACATCCTCTCCTTCATCCAAAAAGGTCTGAGCGTGCATTGCCCGCAGGAACTCTGGTGTACGAATGTCAAACACAAACAGTCCTCCGGGGCGCAAAGCGCCATACACCCGGCAGAGGGCCCGCCGCACCTCCTGTGGCCTAGTAACGTAATTCAGACTATCCAGGCAACAGACCACCCCGTCTACCTGCTCCAACAGAGTTAGCTTGCTCATATCCTGTTGAATGAGTAGTGGCGCCACCGGCAAGGAGTTACACTTTTCAGCGGCTACCGCCAACATGTCCGCAGAGCGATCCACACCAATCATTTGATAACCGCGGCCTGCCAGTTCCACCGTAAGGCTGCCCGTTCCACAGGCCAAATCCACCACAGTTCGGATTTTCCTGCCTGCCCGGGCAAACAGCCGCTCCAAATAATCTGCCCATTTTTTATAAGGCACATCCCCGGTCAATCCATCATAGCGGGAGGCAAGAAAGCCATAGCTGTTCATGATTCCGAGCTGCCCGTAATGCGAGGAAGGACCACCTTATAGCCATCTGCTCCGTATTGCAGCGCCCGGTTCACCCGGCTGATGGTGGCGCTGCTTGCCCCGGTACGCTCCAGGATGTTGTTATAAATCATGCCTTCATTGAGCAAAATGGCTACTTGCATACGCTGCTCCATAGCTTGAAGCTCAGATACAGTACACAAATCCTGGAAAAAGCTTCTACACTCCTCCATGGATCTTAAGCTCAGAATTGCCCGATACAAAACATCACTTCCATGCTTATTGCTTTTATCCATAGACAACCTCCATCATTTGAGATGTTCTCTATTTAAGTTTGATGTATTTTATCACGGTACAGTGCGAAAGTAAAGAGAAAGAAAGAAAATTAGCAGAAAAGTAAGGGACTTCAGGGAAAACACTTGCACCCTGATGGGAAAAAGGATATAATAATTGGGCTGTTCACAGACCGGATAAGGCAAACCATTTGCTGTGGTTGCGAATCCCGGACCTATGGAGGTAACAGTATGGTAAAAGCGATTGTAGGCGCCAACTGGGGCGATGAGGGCAAAGGCAAGATTACTGACATGCTGGCAGAAACGTCCGATGTGGTCATCCGCTTTCAGGGCGGGGCCAATGCAGGCCATACCATTATTAACAGCTACGGCCGGTTTGCCTTGCATATTCTTCCTTCCGGTGTCTTCTATCCCCACATTACCAATATCATTGGCAACGGTGTTGCATTGGATATCAAAAAGCTGGTTACCGAGCTGGAGGGGATCACCTCCCAAGGTGTCCCCACCCCTAACCTCATCATCTCCCAGCGGGCCCAGCTGCTCATGCCCTACCACGTTCTTCAAGACGGCTACGAGGAGGAGCGACTGGGGGGCAAAGCCTTTGGCTCCACCAAAAGCGGCATCGCCCCCTTCTATTCTGATAAGTATGCCAAAACCGGCATCCAGGTATGCGACCTGTTTTATGAGAATCGGTTACGGGAGCGGCTCAATGCCGCTGTGGAATTGAAGAATATTCTCTTCCAGCACCTCTACCACAAGCCTCTTCTGGATGTCGAACCCCTGTTCCAGGAACTTCTGGAGTACCGGGAGATTATTAAGCCCTATGTAGGAGATACAAGTTCTTTTGTTCATAAAGCACTCAAAGCAGGTAAATCCATTTTGCTGGAGGGCCAGTTGGGTGCTATGAAAGACCCTGACCTGGGTATTTTCCCCATGACCACCTCCTCCCATACCCTGGCCGGCTTTGGTTGTATAGGAGGTGCCATACCTCCTACCTCTGTGAAAGAGGTCATTTGCGTAACTAAAGCTTACTCCTCTTGCGTCGGCTCCAAAACCGAGCCATTTGTCAGTGAACTGCTAGGGGAAGAAGGGGAGGAACTGCGCCGCCGTGGAGGCGATATGGGAGAGTTTGGCGCTACCACCGGACGTCCCCGCCGGGTTGGCTGGTTTGATGCCGTGGCCACCAAGTACGGCTGCATGGTTCAGGGGGCTACCCAAGTGGCCCTAACCTGTCTGGATGTGTTGGGTTATCTGGATGAGATTAAGATTTGCGTTGGCTATAATATAGACGGTGTCGTCACCGACTGTTTCCCGGTCACCCCGTTGCTCAACCGGGCAGCGCCTGTATATACCACCTTGCCCGGCTGGAAATGCGACATCCGTGGCGAGACTGACTATGCCAAGTTTCCGCTCCAAGCCAAGGCCTATGTAGATTTTCTAGAAGAAAAGATCGGAGTGCCCATCAAGATTGTCTCTACCGGCCCTAAGCGGGAAGAACTCGCCCTACGGGGATAAAAAGGTTTTATAAAAAGTCCCGGTGGCCTTGCCGCCGGGACTTCTCTTTCACCGATTGCCTCCCGCCCCATACAATGAGAGTGGAAGGAAAAAGCTTTTTCTGACTAATCAACCATCGGGAGGTACTACCATGCCTGAAGTTACTGCGCCCGGACCCGTTGCCGAGACTGCCGGCATCCGCGAGGCCGTGTGCATCCATACCAAGAAGATATTTGACTCCTGCCGGGATAAAGACTGCATTGAGGACCTAAGACTCTATCCCACTAAGGCATCCCAGTCCGCCATCGACCGGGCTATCAGCATCAAGGCTGGCAAAGCCGAGCTGCTCTATGCTCACATTGATGTGGAACCTGTGGGCTTCAATCGGGGATTCTACACCGTAGATGTGCGCTATTTCTATCGGATCACGGCTGATGCCTTTGTGGGTTCCAGCCGCCCTGTCCCCATCTGTGGTCTGGCCGTCTTTGATAAGCGCGCCATTCTCTTTGGTAGCGAGGGGGCAGCTAAAGTATTCAGCTCTGAGGCCGCCTGCGACAGTCTGGATGAACAAAACATGCTCAAAACCAATCTTCCCACTGCAGTGGTGGAGGCTGTGGATCCCATCATTCTAAGCATGAAGTTGGTTGACTCTTGCGATCGTCGCTGCTGCGATTGCGACTACTGCGAAGTCCCCAATCCCATTGGTGCCTGCTTCGGAAACGACCTCTACTTCGGAAATGAGGGGCGTCGGGTCTACCTCACCCTAGGCCAGTTCTCCATCATTCGCTTGGAGCGGGACTCCCAATTACTCATCCCCGCCTACGACTACTGCATCCCCAGCAAAGAGTGCGCCAACAAGTGCGATGAGGACGATCCCTGCGAGGTATTCCGAAAAGTCCAGTTCCCGGTAGAGGAATTCTTCCCGCCTAACAGCGTTACTCCACCTGAAAGCTATCAAGATACCCGTAACTACTGTTGTTCCTGCTCCTGAGCAAATCAGCCTGTCCCCCTCTCGGATGAACGGGAGGGGGACACCCCAAAAAACAACCTGATGAATTTTATGATCCTTATATCTAATTCAATATTATAAAAAGCCCCATCGGTGCAGACACCGTGTCCGCGTCCAACTTAAGTTTTTCTTTTTTGAGTGAAAAATTATCTTGCTAAGGCTATGGACCTGTGGTATACTGTTTAAAAATATTTAGTTTCTTTATGCAGGTGTAGTTCAATGGTAGAATGTCAGCTTCCCAAGCTGAACACGCGGGTTCGATTCCCGTCACCTGCTCCAAATAAAAACACCCCGAAATCCTTGGAAAATCAAGGGTTCCGGGGATTTTTATTTTTCACATCGGCTTAAATTAAAACACGGCTATTTGTGGTTCTTTGGGAGTTTGGTGGTGGAAAAGTGTTTTCAATTTACACCGCTGGTTAAAGGTTTTATCTCCACAATACTATTGGGCCTCAAAACCTTGATATCTACACTCACAGAAACCGTAGCATCAGTAAAAGATCCTCTCACAGGAGTGTTTGATGAGCATAAGATCAAGAATACTGGACGACCTTCTGATAAGGGTTCAGCATATCGGCACAGCGGTAATTTTCCTCAAGCCACTCGGGGTTGACCTTGTTGATGTGCATGAAACCGTAATTATTGGTAGAGTTTACCACTCCGAAGTTGAATCAACTTTTGCTAATAATTTTATTTTAACGATTGATCTTAATAAATTACTTGTTCAAATTGAATACTCATGGTATACTTAACTTATATTATTTTACATGATTTCCAGATGTTATTAAACTATTGAAGGACAAACTTAGGTAGAAAAGGGTGGGATCTCCATGATAATTCAGCATTATATGCCCTCCATGGTCGCCAGCCGATGTTTGTTCGCGATGTCTAGGCAGGCGTCTAAAGTGCTGGAAAAGCTCTCCTCCGGCTATCGAATCAATCGGTCGGCAGATGACACAGCTGGCCTTGCCATTAGTGAGAAGATGCGTTGCCAGATTCAAGGCCTCTCCAGTGCCAAAACCAACATCAAAGATGGGCTGTCTCTCCTCAAGGCTGCAGAAGGTGCCCTGCAGGAAATCCATGATATGCTCAACCGCATGGTCTATCTTTCTGAACAATCTGCAAACGGAACCTATGATAATAACATTGATCGTACTGCGCTGCAGGATGAGGTTGTTGCCTTGAGAAGTGAGATCGACCGTATCGCAGCTAGTACCAACTTTAATGGGATCCGGCTACTGGATGGTTCTCTGGCCAGGAAAGGGCCCACGGTAGAGGTTAGTAAAACAATTAGGCCTCATATTATTTTTTTTGATGAGGTTACCAGCGCAAAGGTGGAGACAACCCAGAGCGCCCAGCATAGGCTCACTAACCAAAAAGCGGAATGGGACACACTAAAGACGACGCTCAAAGAGGAAATTGTTCCCCAGGCCGTAACTGCTCTGTTAGAGATGTTCCCGAATACTTTTGGGTATCTGGATGGTTCAAGCATTGGAATTGGACTGAACGTGTACGAAAATGACAGTTCCAGTGAGTTGGCATCTGTTATGATGAGATCCGCCCATATCAATGGTACGCCGGCTATTGTTGACCTTTCCTATTCTCTTCGGGTAAATGTTTCGCCTCTGGTCCTGGATGAAATGGACAATTATAACCTGACACCCGCCAGTAGGGAAAACCTTGAAAGCACGATTGTCCATGAAATGATGCACGCGCTCATGGACGAGGCACTGACCAGCGGAATGGCGGGTAGAGATCAAAATATGCAAATTGGACAGGCTTTTCCATCCTGGTTCATTGAGGGGACGGCACAGGCTGTGGGCGGCGGAATTGGGTATGTAGAGCGTGCGCTTAAAATCTACGCCACCTCATCCGAGTCAGATATTCAATCCGTTTTAGGCGGCGCGAATAAACTGGGATCAGGTACCACTTGGTCCCTCTACTGTACGGGATATCTGGCCACTATGTATCTGGGTTATCTGGCTGGTGGAGGAACTTCGGCGGCAGAAACAGATGTGGGATCTGGACTGGATCTGATTTTAAATGATATCAGGGGTGGAAAGAGTTTAGATCAAGCGATTTTAGATAATACCGGAGGTAAATACAAGGGAATTGCCGATTTTGAGACCAGGTTTGCGCAGGATGGGGCTGTTTTTGTGAAGACCTTTATGGCAGAGTCTAGCCTTGGAAGGGGGGCTCTGATCAGCGGAGATTATCAGGATACTGATTTGTTAGAAAATGTTTCCTTAGACCAGACCTTGTTTCAGTTAAATACGGATTATGAAGAAGTCTGGAATGAATATCCAAATGGATATACGGTCATGTCCGGTGGGCAGGCATATCAGTCCGGTTTGGCTGGTCCTGAGCATCCAAATGTAGGCGTAACCCCCGGTGGAGGCGTAACCCCCGGTGGAGACGCAATTTCCGGTGGAGACGCAATTTCCGGCGGAAATACAATCCCAGGGAGAAGTACAACCTTCGTTGGAGGCGGCCTTCGGCTGCAGATCGGATTTGACAGTGCTGAAACCCTGACGGTCTATATGAATGGAATGGACTGCGTTAAGTTGGGAATTGCATCGGTGAGCGTAGAAAATCAGCAGAGCGCGGTAGACGCAATCAGCACTCTTTGGGCGGCTATTAACAAGGTTTCCTTACAACGGTCAGAGTTGGGTGGCATTCAAAACCGCTTAGAGCATACAATTCGCAATCTAGATAATACCATTGAAAACATTCAGTTTTCTGAGGGGCTGATTCGGGATGCGGATATGGCCGAGGAGATGTCATATCTGGTTCGGAAAATGGTGATCTGGCAGGCGGGAAAAGCTATGCTGGCTCAAGCCAATCAGTCTCACCAATCAGTGTTGGCCTTACTGACATAAGGATACTATTTTTGTCCTACTGAGCCAGCACGAACAACCGATATTAATGGAGTCTGGAAGGTAATTACATTTACCGGTCGGCAATACCCAGTTTTTGTATGTCTGGGCATTGCTGACCGGTAAAATATAGCTTTCAGGCACTGTTTGAAGTCATTTGCACTCTGTCACAGTCAGCTTTTGGATTATATAGTATCAAAGCAAGGCCAGCCTTATGAGGATACCAAACATTACAACTGCGTGTTTGTGGGCTTTGAGGGAAAAAGCTGAAATAGTCCACTCTGAGTGAAATACTTTCCAGGGCCACCTTTTTGGAGTGATCAGCATTCTTTTTTTGCCATTCCCAGACAGACTGGGAATGGTGATAAGATTTGATCGGCCAAATCCGCTTGTTAAAAAGGAAAGCCTCCTATGCCCAGTATATAGAAAATGGGATATTTAAACTCAAAGAATGCTTCAACGAGAAAACCCAGTGGAGCGGCCCGCAGACACTTGTTACCCCTCGTGGGCGAAAAACCTTTCGCTTGCTCTATTTAAGTGCGGCATAGGAGGGAAATAAATGGGTGATGATATTGAGTTCTGCCTAAAGTCCCTGGAGGAAGATAGTAGGCGCAACCAAGAACCCCACAAGGAGTTCTTGGTGCGTTTTGAACGGCTGGGTATGGAATATGCCAGGATAGAAACCCAGTATGCCGACATTATGAAGACCTTGGATAGGCTGAGAGACGCTATCGAAGAACTCAAAGCCACACCCGCCAAACGTGGGATGGGATCGTGGACAAGGCTCTGTGGGCTGTTCTGGCGGCAGTGATCTCTTTCTTTCTGGGGAGATTAGGATTGTAGGAGGGACAAGCATAGCCCCCTCGCAGGATTTTCGGTTCCGTGAGGGGACTTTTTTATTTTGGTGAGTTTGAGGTTTCCTGCCCATTTGAGCGGCTTTTCCCTATGGGCAATGGGTTTCCATGCCCAGAGACAAAGATAGCTGTTACAACGCGTCTTACAGCGCAACAAGGGCATTTTCAACCATTGTAAAGATAAAGAAAGACCCAGACGTGCAAATGTCCAAGTCTTTGGAGCGTCTTATTTCTTGATATGTATGGAGATTCCTGTGCGGGTTTTGATATACGGTGTCCGTTCCATGTCGCGGATAATGATGTCCGATATCTCACAACCAAGGGCCTCACATATCAAGTCCAGATGCTCCAGTTTTACCCGCTCCGCAAGCTCATGGTAAAGATCATTGATGGTAGAGGGGCGAATTCACGTTGCTCTGGCGAGATCCGCTTGTGTCCACCTCCGCTCGCCAAGCCGGGTGGACAGTAAAATCCTAATCATAGCCATGCTCCTTTATGGTAGATTCTAACTTCAATTTTAGAATCCCGCTGAATTTTGTGAGAAAATAACGTATTTTGTTATGGCTATGTAGTGTTGGTGGAATACCAATTGGACACAAAAAGAGCGCAGTAGTCATTTCTGACTACTGCGCATCTTATTTACCCACATACACATAGTGGGCTGAGTAATACAAACTCCTCGGTGGTTAGAAAAATTATTACTTCCTGACCCTCGTTGGTTCGTACAACTCTCTT
>JAZQMD010000079.1:0-3978 GCA_045543215.1 Oscillospiraceae bacterium | reverse complement strand
CTGCACTGACCTCATGGCTGATGGAGCAGGGGACCTGAATCCAGCTTTTGAGGCCCCTAAGGAAAAATTAAGGGGGGGGGGGCTGTTTGACCCGGCACATAAAAAGGAAATTCCGCCAATGCCAGGCCGGGTGGCTTTGGTGACCTCCCCGGCTGGGGCAGCAGTGCGTGATATGATCCGGATTTTAGGGGCACGATGGCCCATGACTCAGGTGCTGGTGGTTCCGGTACGAGTACAGGGGGAGGGAGCAGCCGCTGAGATTGCTGCCGCTATTGCTAAAGTAAACCGTGAGGGGCTTGCCGATCTTATTATCACAGGCCGGGGCGGTGGCTCTATGGAGGATTTATGGGCCTTTAATGAGGAGATCGTGGCTCGAGCTATTTATACATCGGAGGTTCCAGTTATTTCCGCTGTGGGGCATGAGCCTGATGTTACCATTGCTGATTATGTGGCTGATCTACGGGCATCCACGCCATCCAACGGGGCTGAACTGGCAGTACCCGATCAAAATGAGGTATATGCCTATCTTCGGCAGCTAACTGGCCGTATGAATCGGGCGCAGCGGGGGAGGCTAGAGGATGCTCGCCGTCGCTTGGGGTACTTAAAGGCCAGCCGGGCCCTGAGTAATTTGCGACTGCCTATTGAAGACAGGCGGATGCTGTTGGATCACATCCAGAGGCGGATGACTGCGGCCTTCAGGGAGGGACTTTCCGGAAACCAGAGGCAGTTGGCCAGGCTATCGGCTGCGTTGGACGCACTCAGTCCCTTGAAGGTGTTGGGCCGGGGTTATTCGGTGGTCCGGCGGGAGGAGGAACTGGTGAGTTCCATTGAACAGATTGACTTGGGAGACAGTGTGCGGGTATGGTTGTCTGATGGGATATTGGCGTGTACCGTAATGAAAAAGGAGAGACGAACCAATGGCAGAAAAAAAACCGACATTTGAACAGGGAATGGCAAGGCTGGAGGAAATCGTCTCTAAGCTGGAAAATGGGGAGGCGTCCTTGGACGAATCCTTAAAGCTTTTTGAGGAGGGGGCCAAGCTTATGAGCCAGTGTACCGCTATGCTGGACAAGGCTGAGCAGAAGGTCTTGGTGCTGGAGGGCGGCGGGCATAAAGCAGCCGATGGAGAAGTATGAACCTCCAGCAGCGGTATGAGGTCTACCGCCACATGGTGGAGGATTTTTTAGTTGAGAACCTTTCAGATGAGCGATGCCCGGGACAGGAAGGCTTAGCGCAGGCCATGCGTTATTCTGCATTGGAAGGAGGAAAGCGACTGCGGCCCATTTTGGTACTGGAGTTTTGCCGTCTTTCCGGTGGAAATCCAGAGGATGCGTTGCCCTTTGCAGCAGCGGTAGAAATGATTCACACCTATTCCCTTGTTCACGATGATCTGCCTTGTATGGATAATGACGACCTACGCCGGGGTAAACCCACCAGCCATAAAGCCTATGGAGAGGCTATGGCGGTATTGGTGGGGGATGCCTTACTCACAAGGGCCTTTGAGGTTATGCTCTTCGGACAGGGGAGTAGAGTGCCCGTTAAGCGGGTGCTGGATGCCGCAGGTATTTTGGCACGTCAGTCGGGGATTATGGGTATGGTGGGTGGACAGGTACTGGATATTAAGGGGGAAACCTCTAAGCCAGGTCTGGATGATCTAATCCATCTACAAAGCTTAAAAACTGGGGCGCTCATTCAGGCGTGCGCCCAGATAGGATGTATTATTGGCGGTGCATCAAGGGAACAGATTCGGAGTGCGGAGGAGTATGCTGCCGCACTGGGGCTGGCCTTTCAAATTCGGGATGATATGCTGGATATTGAGGGAGATCAGACCCTTCTTGGCAAGGCGGTAGGGATGGATAAGGCCCGTGACAAAGCCACATTTCCGGCTCTCTTGGGTATGGAAGCATGTGAGGAACGGGTAGATGAACTGACAAACCGGGCAGTGGAAGCTTTGTCCAGTTTCCAAAAGGCCGATTTTTTGATAGAACTGGCATTGTGTCTTGCTAAGAGGAACAAGTGATTGAAAAAAGTGAGGGAACGGCCATGAATTTAGTGTTGTTGCTGGCTATTATCAGCTGGGCCGTGGCTCAGATATTGAAAGTCATTGTAGTGCTGATAGCAAAGCGCAAACTGGATATCCAATACATTGTCAGCGGGGGCGGTATGCCAAGTTCTCACTCCGCCATGGTCTGTGCCTGTGCGACTGCCACCGGCGTGTTAGTCGGAGTTGAGTCGGTAGCCTTTGCGATCACTGCCGTTTTGGCATTTATTGTAATGTACGATGCTTTCAACGTGCGTAAGGAAACTGGAGAGCAGGCTAAGGTTCTCAATTATATGATGGAGCATTGGAATGAAATGAAACCGGAGATGTTTGGTAAGGAATTAAAAGAGCTTATCGGACATACTCCCCTTCAGGTATTCGCCGGAGCGGTACTTGGTAGTTTCATCGGATTGCTGGGCTGCTGGATCGCCAGCTGAAAAGTTTGGAGATCGGCTTTGAATGGAGGCGGTGTGCCTGTGGCAGAAAAAAAGAAAGAAATAACGAATGACCAGGCTGTGGCCTTGTGCGCTCGACTGAGAAAAAAACTACTGGAGACTATCTCCCGTACGGGGGGACACCTGGCATCCAATCTTGGTGTAATAGA
This sequence comes from Oscillospiraceae bacterium, assembly GCA_045543215.1. Taxonomy (GTDB): domain Bacteria; phylum Bacillota; class Clostridia; order Oscillospirales; family Oscillospiraceae; genus DXYV01. The sequence continues at coordinate 1,333 of JAZQMD010000079.1, read as the reverse complement.
GTTAACAGTGGCTATTCACCGAGTGTTCAATACCAGCCGTGACCGACTGGTCTTTGATGTTGGACACCAGTGTTATCCGCATAAAATGCTCACTGGACGGGAAAAGGTGATGAATACCCTGCGCACCTTTGGTGGATTATCAGGCTTTCCAAAGCCGGGGGAGAGCAGCCATGATGCCTTTATTGCCGGTCACGCCTCTAATGCTGTGTCAGTTGCGCTGGGTATGGCCCGGGCCAGAACCCTACTTGGGGAAAATTATAGCGTTATTGCTCTGCTAGGGGATGGGGCGCTTACCGGGGGATTGGCTTATGAAGGCTTGTCAAACGCTGGACAGAGCGGAGAGCCTTTGATTGTTATTCTCAACGACAACGGGATGTCCATTACCAAAAATGTGGGGGGCGTAGCCAAACACTTGGCACGACAGCGATTAAAGCCCCAGTACCTCAGGCTGAAAAAGGTTTATCGAAAGGTAACCGGACATGGACGAATTGGAAGAGGGCTATACCGTTTCACCCACCAGGTAAAAAAGGCATTTAAGGATACCATCCTTCCTTGTAGCATGTTTGAGGACATGGGCTTTGTCTATATGGGCCCGGTAGATGGGCATGATGTGAATTACTTGACCCAGCTTCTGGGATATGCTAGGGAGATGAATTGTCCAGTTCTGCTTCATGTTAAAACGATAAAAGGGAAGGGATATGGCCCCGCAGAGGAGCAGCCAAATCAGTTCCACGGAGTGGGACCTTTCTCTTTGGAGGGCGGAAAACCCTTATCTTCCGGGAGTGAGAATTTTTCAACTGCGTTTGGGAAAGTTTTATGTGCCTTGGCGAAGAAGGACAGCCGGGTATGCGCCATTACGGCAGCCATGGAGTCAGGGACTGGACTGGATGTCTTTGCGGAGAGGTACTCAGAGAGATTTTTTGACGTAGGTATTGCAGAAGGCCATGCTGTTGCTATGGCTGCAGGCATGGCCAAGCAGGGAATGCTCCCTATCTTTGCGGTGTACTCCACCTTCTTACAGCGGGCCTATGACATGCTGATCCACGATGTTGCGCTCCAAAACCTTCATGTAGTGTTTGGTGTGGATCGGGCCGGACTGGTTGGAGATGATGGGGAAACTCACCAGGGAGTATTTGATATCGCTTATTTTAGTTCGGTTCCAAACATGACTGTGCTTGCCCCAGCCAGCTTTTCTGAGCTTATAGAGATGTTGGAATATGCTGTATTTCAACTTTCCGGACCAGTTGCGGTACGATATCCGAGAGGGGGAGAGAATGGCTATCATGGAAATAGCGGCCTGTGTCCGTCGGTAGTCCTCAATGAAGGAAAGGAC
>JAZQMD010000078.1:0-4669 GCA_045543215.1 Oscillospiraceae bacterium | reverse complement strand
TGCGGTTAAATTCAACGTATTGTTCCTGATTGATATTACCTTTTTTGAAGGCAGTACGGTTTGCTTTCACATCCGAAGTCTGTGGGAAAGAGCCAATCGTAGTTGTTGGGAAAGCAGGCAGATCAAATTCCTTTTTTTGGACTTCTTCTCTAACGGAAAATTGGGGAAATCTTGTAAAATCGCTGTCACTGATTTTAGCTACTCTCTCCTGAACGTCGGGATCATCACGATCCGGCCTCCCCTCAAAAAGCGCTGTATTTAATTGAAAAATTTCTGAGTTTATATGATCACATTCTGAAAGTTCCTTTAGCTGAGCAAGCTCCACCAGCTTCTCCTCTGCAAAGGCAAAATGTTCGGTGTATTTTTTTTGCAGCGTAGCTTCATTTTTTAGCGTATATGGAACGTGAAGCAGCGAGCAGGACGTGCTTATAACCGTATCTATTCCTTTTGCTTTAAGTTTTGTGAGTAAGGTAAGGGTTTTCTTATAGTTGTTTTTCCAAATATTTTTGCCGTTTACAACCCCTGCAAATAGCAATTTTCCACTTGCAAAACCATTTTCCTCTACCAATTCAAGGTTTTTCTTCCCTTCGATAAAGTCAAGGCCGATGCCATCAAAATCAAGAGAAAGAATATGGCTATAACAGTCACGAATATCTCCAAAATAAGTTTGAAGGAGTACTTTAATATCTTTTTTAGCGCAAAGAATGCCGTTATACAGCTTCTTAAAAAGGTCAATATCCTGTGGGGTTAAATCATAAACCAAATATGGCTCGTCAAACTGCACCCATGATGCTCCTGCACTGCTAAATTTGTCAAGCAATTCGGCATAGGAGTTTATTGCTGCGTCAATATAATCTTCCGCTGTTTTTTTGCCCATATATCTTAATAGCTTTAGAAGCGTAAATACTCCGATTATAACCGGCTTTGTCGGAATACCGAGCGTCTTTGCCTCCTCAAATTCATCAAAAGGTTTTGTCCCTGAAAGCTTCAATTCAGTTTCATCGTCAATTTCAGGTACCATATAGTGATAGTTGGTGTTAAACCATTTTTTCATCGCCAGTGCTTTTACATCACCTTCCTCATCCTGATACCCCCTTGCCATGGCAAAATATGTATCAAGCACGGATAAGTCCATATCCAAATAGCGGCTCGGAATGATATTGAATAGCACCGCTGTATCCAGCAGATTGTCATAGAAGGAAAAATCATTGGACGCAATAAAATCAATCCCAAAATTTTTCTGAACAAGCCATTGACTTTTTCTAATCTCCTTTGCCACACTTTGCAGCTCGTGAGCAGATATTTCCTTTCTGAAATACTTTTCCGTAGCAAATTTAAGTTCTCGTAATGTGCCAACCCTTGGATAACCGACCACAGAAGTATACATAAGTTATATATCTCCTTATTTTAAGTTTATTCTAGTAGATAACCTCGAGCAATTTGTAATATAAAAAACCTTCCTGTGTTTACTTTATGTAGTATAACACAGGAAGGTTGATATGCATTAATATTTATTTTTAATCATCAGTCATAGATAAAAACTATATCTGATGCTCAGAAATATACTTTGTCAAATGTTCAAGATACCGTCCGCCGGCAGGACTAAGCTGTCTATCCGTAGGTGCAATATAGCCAATGTGCATAATTTCGTCGCTTTTTAATGGAATTGCCACAATATCCGTTCCATTCAGATCGCTACTCAGAATACCGGAGGAAATGGTATAACCATCAAGACCGATTAGTAGGTTAAACAGCGTGGCACGGTCAGTAACTATAATGCTTTTAAGGCTTTCTTCAGTACTATGTAGTTCCTCAGAATAATAAAAGGAATTGTTAATCCCCTGCTCATAGGTAAGCCTTGGAAATTCCTTTAAATCCTCCAACGTTACCAGTTTCTTTTTGGCAAGAGGATTATTCCGGCTTACAAAAACATGGGGGGACGCGGTAAACAAAGGCGTAAACTTTAAATCAGCATTTTTCACAATACGCAACACTATTTCCCGGTTAAAATTGCTTAAAAACAGAACGCCAAGTTCACTGCGAGAAGTTCGAACATCCTCAATAATGTCGTGGGTTCTCGATTCGCGCAAAGTAAATTCATATTTGTTCTCCGCATACTCCTTTACCAGCGCAACAAAAGCATTGACGACAAAGGCATAGTGCTGTGCCGAGATAGAAAACACACGGCGAGTGGCACGCTTCTGCTTATATTGCTGTTCAAGAAGCTCTGCTTGCTCCACAACTTGCCGTGCATAGGAAAGAAATTTTAAGCCGTCCTCTGACAGATAAACGCCTCGATTATTTCTATAAAATATAGTAATATCCATTTCCTTTTCAAGTTCGCATACAGATTTAGAAAGACTTGGCTGTGCCACAAGCAGTTTCTGTGCCGCAGAGGTAATGGAACCGCACTCTGTAATCGCAATCATATATTTCAACTGTTGTAACGTCATTGCTTACTCCTCTTAACCTTACTTATTTTTATTCTACCATAAATTTTTAATTTTTCTACCTTATCTATTTACAGTAAAGCCCATGAGAATTTACACCACATTTACTGCATTTAAAACACTCCACAAAAACTATACTACAAAATTTTGGATATAAAATATTTAAGGTGGTCCACACTCCCTTTAAATTAAGCGTAGAGACGTAGGAATAGGTAAGACAGGTAAGTTTTTATTGCAAACACTCATTTAAATCTTAAATTAGTTTTAAATCTACTATTGACAAAACAGGGAAATAGTGCTATTTTTATTCCAAATAAACCAACCAATTTAGTTGGTTTATTGAAAGGAGTATATATAAAATGAGTAACTTGCTGCAACAACTGCTTGGCAGTAACTTTCGATGTGGACGAATGCTGAACTCCTGGGCACTGGATTTGGCCGGGTGGGTTGGCATGTCCATCACTCACTCTGTTGTAATTTGATACAACGATCAAATGGCCATATCTCTTTGTCCGGGAGCGAATTTCGCCCCGGCCTTTTTATATTTAAAAGTAAAAAGAGGTATTATACCATGAGTAACAATACATACAAATTTGAAACCCTTCAGCTTCATGTCGGCCAGGAGCAGCCCGATCCCGCCACCGATTCCCGCGCGGTTCCCATATACCAGACTAGCTCTTATGTATTTCACAACTCCGCCCACGCAGCAGCTCGTTTTTCCCTAGCAGATGCCGGCAATATTTATGGACGCCTGACTAACTCCACCCAGGATGTCCTGGAAAAGCGCATCGCAGCTCTGGAGGGGGGCGTAGCTGCGCTGGCACTGGCCTCCGGCGCTGCCGCTATTACCTATACCATCCAGGCTTTAGCCAGATCCGGTGACCATATCGTGGCGCAAAAAACCATTTACGGCGGTAGCTACAATCTGCTGGCCCACACCCTTCCTCAGTATGGTATTACCTCCTCCTTTGTTAATATCCATAATTTAGATGAAGTAGAACATGCCATTCAGGACAATACAAAGGCTATTTATCTGGAAACCTTGGGCAATCCTAACTCTGATATTCCCGACATTGTTGCAATTGCTACCATCGCTCACAAATACGGGTTGCCTCTCGTCATTGACAATACCTTCGGCACCCCCTATCTGATCCGTCCGATTGAGCATGGCGCGGACATCGTAATTCACTCCGCCACCAAGTTTATCGGCGGTCATGGCACTACCTTGGGCGGGATCATTGTAGACTCTGGTAAATTTGACTGGAAAGCCAGCGGCAAATATGCCCCCATCACAGAGCCCAATCCAAGCTACCACGGTGTGTCCTTTGCAGATGCTGTCGGCCCTGCAGCCTTTGTTACTTACATCCGGGCCACCTTGCTGCGTGATACCGGTGCCACACTCTCTCCATTCAATGCTTTCCTGCTGCTCCAGGGCGTTGAGACGCTCTCCCTTCGGCTGGAACGTCACGCAGAAAACACGAAGAAGGTTCTGAAATTCCTGGCCAACCATCCACAAGTAGAGCATGTGAATCATCCCTCTTTACCCGACCATCCCGATCACGAACTCTATCAGAAATATTTCCCCAATGGAGGCGGCTCTATTTTTACCTTTGAAATTAAGGGCGGTCAAGAAGAAGCGTACAAATTTATAGACAGCTTAGAAATTTTCTCCCTGCTGGCCAATGTAGCCGATGTGAAGTCCTTGGTCATTCATCCGGCTACCACCACCCACTCCCAGTTGGCTCCACAAGAGCTGATAAATCAAGGCATTAAGCCCAATACCATCCGCGTGTCCATCGGTACTGAGCATATTGACGATATCATTGCTGATCTCACTCTGGGCTTTGCAAGCATAAGCTAAGGATAAGGGCGCAGTACCTAGTTCCTAATATGGTAAGGAGGTGATCCGGAAATATGCCGCTGAATCTTGATTTTATGGTCAAGTATTTACCGTGGTATATTGATGCGGCTAAACTGACTATAAAAATTGCTTTCTTTGGAATCCTGTTTTCCATTTTTGTCGGCGTGCTATGTTCCGTACTGCAGTATTACAGGATTCCAGTTATACACAGGATCATTTCTATATATATAGAAATAAGCCGAAACACGCCGCTGCTGGTCCAGCTTTTCTTCCTGTATTTTGGACTTCCCAAAGTTGGTATTATTCTCAGTGCGGAAGCTTGTGCTATCATCGGACTTACCTTCCTTGGTGGTAGTTA
>JAZQMD010000077.1:0-20385 GCA_045543215.1 Oscillospiraceae bacterium | reverse complement strand
GGTCAAGATGCAATATAAACGATTGGCAAAAATTATGCACCCGGACGCAGGAGGTAGTAAGGCGGCATTTGTTTCTCTAACAGAGAACTATAATAGATGTCTACAGGCAATGGAAGAGCATCAGGGGAACTAATCCTTGGGGTTTGGTGATAGAGTTTGAGTGTATTAGCAAGGAGGATTCGTTGAAACAATAAGACGAAAGCGGCACTAGTCTGGATCTTAGAGGGGGCATATATGACACTGAAAGATTTATCTCAACTGTATTATCTCAAACGTGAGATCAAAATGGATGAGGGACGTCTGCGTGAACTGGAATCCAAAGTTTTGCCTGGGGTGCAGAGGTTTACCGGGATGCCCCATACACCGGGTGTGAGGGATAAAGTAGGCAGCTATGCAGAAAAGGCTGATAAGCTGCGGGAGATCGTTGAGAAGAAGCATCAGAGATGCATCAATGAGCGCAATCGTTTAGAGCAATACATATCAGGCATTGAGGATAGCCTTGTACGGCAGATATTTACCTACCGCTTCGTAGAGGGGTTGACGTGGAGTGCGGTAGCGGTACGGGTGGGCGGCGGGAACACAGCCAATTCCGTAAGGATGATCTGTAAGCGTTTCTTGCGGAAAAGCTAAAGGTTGTTCGTTTTGTTCGCTTCGTATGTGCTATACTGCTAATGTGAACATATGCCTCCTTAAACGCTCGTACAATAGTTTGCTGTAACCTGTTGTGCGATAAACAGCGGAGGCCTAGCGGCAGAGTGATGGAGATAACCTCCATTACTCTGCCTAGTACTTTTATAACCCTATTAGCAGCTTTGGGCGGTTTTGATTTTTGATCGGAAGGTGCTTCATGCCAGATATCAGGATATACAACGAGGATTGCTTGATCGGGATGTCCCGCGTGGAGACGGGGAGTGTTGATTTAGTGCTGTGCGATCTACCCTATGGAACCACAAATTGTAGCTGGGACACCGTAATCCCCTTTGTCCCATTGTGGGAGGAATATCGGCGCATACTGAAGCCTCGCGGGGCGCTTGCGCTTACCGCAACTCAGCCCTTTGCAACAGACCTCATTAACAGTGCCAGAGAGTTGTTTCGCTATGACTTGGTGTGGGAGAAAACTGCACCTGTTGGCTTTGCAAACAGCCATCGTCAGCCACTACGATCTCATGAGCTTGTTTTGCTGTTCTATAAACGTCAACCGACCTATAACCCGCAGGGACTTGTAAAGCTGGATAAGCCCATAAAAAAGAGTGCCAAGAAAAGGGGTGGGACGGTATATCGCAGTCTTGATAAAGCCTATCAACAGGAGTACACCAATTACCCACGCTCAGTGCTGCGTTTCTCCTTCAAGGGGAAACGGATGCACCCCACACAGAAGCCAGTGGAGCTATTTGAGTATCTGGTGCGTACCTATACCAATCCTGGTGACATGGTGATGGACAACTGCATGGGCAGCGGGACTACAGCTATTGCTTGCCTGAACAGCGACCGGAGGTTTGTTGGCTTTGAGATGGACAAGGAGTATTTTATCGCAGCCAGGGAGCGTATTGAGCAATGTATTAGGGTAATGGGTGTGTGAAAAAGGGTTGTCCATACCATGAATGGATAGGATGGTGAGCGTGGAAAAGTTGACAGATAAACAAAAAAGGTTTGTGCAGGAGTATCTTGTAGATCTTAATGCCACGCAAGCTGCAATCAGAGCGGGATATAGTGAGCGAAATGCGGATAAGATCGGGTCGGAGTTGCTAGGAAAAACTAGGGTTTCAACAGCTATCCAGTTAGCGATGGAGGAACGTAAACAACGCACCAAAATTACGCAGGACATGGTAATCGAGGAACTAAAGAAAATTGGTTTTGCTGATGCTGCGGATTATACGGATGCAAAGCTAAAGGTTTCCAACAAAATCAAGGCCCTTGGACTGCTAGGCAAGCACCTTGGGATGTTTGATCGCCGAGATGGATTTGACATTGAAGATATAGATGAGACCCGCCGGGAGGTATTTGGTGATGACTAAAACAAAGACCCTGAATTTTGTTTTTGGAGAAAAGCACCGGGACTATATGCGGCGCAGCCTAGATGCGTCCATCAATGTTGCGGAAGGCGCAGTACGTGCTGGTAAAACGGTAGGTAATGTATTTGCCTTTGCCCATGAACTGGAGACTACACCAGACAAGCTGCATCTAGCTACGGGTTCCACCATTGCAAATGCCAAACTCAATATCGGAGACTGCAACGGCTACGGCTTGGAGGGTATCTTTCGGGGCCGCTGTAGGTGGGGTAAATACAAGGATAATGAGTGCTTGCAGGTCAAGACGAAAACCGGCCCAAAGGTGGTCATTTTCGCCGGAGGAGGAAAAGCGGACAGCTTTAAAAAGATTCGCGGCAACTCCTACGGGATGTGGGTCGCCACAGAGATCAACCTTCATCATGACAGCACCATTAAGGAAGCGTTTAACCGACAGCTTGCAGCTAGACACCGCAAGATATATTGGGATCTAAACCCAGACAATCCCAATGCACCGATCTATGCTGAATATATTGACAAATACAGGGATATGAAGATTGCTGGCACATTGCTGGGCGGCTATAACTATGAGCATTTTACCATCCGAGACAACCTGACAATACCAGAGCAACGCATCAATGAGATTATTAGCCAGTACGACAAGGAAAGTGTATGGTATCGGCGTGATATTCTGGGAGAGCGCTGCGTAGCCGATGGGCTAGTCTATCAGGGGTTTGCGGATAGACCGGAGCGTAATATTGTTAAGTGGGATAGCCTAGCGCAGGATGAGCAAAAGCGCATTCTGACATCGGTTGAATTTGTTTCCATCGGTGTGGACTTCGGTGGCAATCGTTCTTTGACTACCTTTGTGGCAACGGCAATCCTGCGGGGCTATTCCGGCCTGATGGTCATACGAGATCACCATATCAAAGGCCGCAAGGGAGAGATCGATCCAAACAGGCTTAATGCAGAGTTTATTGGATTCATCGAACGGTTGAAGGCCGATTTTCCATCTTTGTATATCAAATATTGTTTTGCAGACAGCGAGGCCCAATATCTTATTAACGGTCTGAGAAGGTTGGTAAACAAGTATTGGCCCAGTATCCAGTTTGGGGACAGTGCCAAGTATGAGATTACCCAGCGCATTTACTGCTCAACAGCTCTAATGAACCAGGGGAAACTTAACGTCCTGTCAGATTGCCAGCTTGTTATTGCAGGGCTAAAGAGCGCCGTGTGGGATAAGGATGCCGCAGAAAAGGGTAAGGATGTGCGCCTAGACAATTTCTCCAGTGATATAGACATACTGGATGCATTTGAATATTCCTGGGAGCGTTTTATGCCGAAGCTGCTGCCAGAAAGGAGGGGATAGCTTGTCACAAAAGCCAAATATTGCATTGGTGCTGGAACACCTCAACAAGATGTATGGATGTACACTCTGCGCTGATTACTATGACCGCATCTATGAATGGAAGCAATGGTGGCGGGGGTATTATAAGCCATTCCACCGCGTCAGAGAGTGCGATGGGACCAAAATTCGCTACCGGGATCTGTATACGCTTAGAATGGCGAAGAAAGTGTGTGAGGACTGGGCTGCAATTTTGCTCAACGAGAAGACCGAGATAGCGGTTGAAGATAAGTATATCTCCCAGTTCTTGCAAGGTGAGGATGGCACAGGCGGTATCCTGGGCCGAAATGACTTTTGGACACAGGGTAATGCCCTGGTTGAAAAGGCATTTTCCACCGGGACAGGGGCCTTTGTTCTAAAACTGCGTGGGATGAATGTGGACAATGAGGGGAATGTGGTCTCAGGCGAAGAGAAGGATATCAAGATCGAATATCTGGATGCCTCCTGCATCGTCCCTCTCACAATCAGCGGAGGGAAGATAACGGAAGCTGCTTTCGTGTCCGAGGTGATGGACAGGGGCAAGCGGTATATCTACCTGGAATCACACATTCTTGACGGCGGGAAATACGACATTAAAAACGAATACTTCCGCTCCGAAAATGGCGAGCTGCTCCCGGCTGATCTACCGAAGGGCATTGCACCTATTCTACATACGAATTCTGACGTGCCGTGGTTTGCTCTGGTAAGCCCCAATCTGGTCAATAACATTTCACAAAACAATGGGCTTGGCATGAGTGTGTTTGCAAACGCTATTGACAATTTAGAGGGGGTAGACCTCGCTTTCAACAACTTTTGTCGGGATTTCAAACTCGGCGGGAAAAAGGTGTTTTATAACAGGCAGCTTGTCCACACCGATGCAGACGGGAGAATTATTACTCCGGACGATGTGGCACAGCAACTTTTTGTTCAGATTGGGGATGAGTTTATCGATAAGAACGGTAACAACACCCTAATTCAGGAGTTTAACCCGGATCTGCGTGTGGAAGGAAACCGGGAAGGTTTGCAGGCCCAGCTTGATTATTTGTCTTTCAAGTGTGGGCTTGGAGCCAGACATTATCGCTTTGAGGCTGGAACAGCCCAGACCGCAACGGAGTATGTGGGCAGCCGACAGGAGTTGATCCAAAATGCAAACAAGCACTACATCACAATAGAGAGGGCGCTTCATACTCTTGTTCGGGGTATTCTTCATATCGGGAAGGAATTTTGCGGAGCTTCTGTTGATCCGGATTCAAAAATCACAGTTCAGTTTGAGGATAGTTATATCATCGACAAAAATGCCGAGCGTGAGCGAGATCGGCAGGATGTGCGGGACGGATTTATGCAGAAATGGGAATACCGCGCAAGATGGTTTGGAGAGGACGAGGAGACAGCCAAGAAGATGATTGCCACGGATAGATCAGACGATGATTGGATGGGACTTCGGGATGAGTAATCCATGCTAAACCCTAGAGATATTGAACGCCTACCGATAGCCATGGTGGAGCTATATAGTCAAGTGGAGGTGGATGCACTGCGCTACATGGCAGAGCGCATCACAGCTGTGGAGGATTTCATACCGGCTTCTCAGTGGCAGTATCGGAAACTGATCGAAATGGGCAATTATCATAGCTACGTCGTCAAGTCCTTGGCTGCACTGACTGGGAAGGCCGAACATGAAATAAAACGACTGATCCGTAATGCGGGACAAAAGGCTCTGCGGTTTGATGATGAAGTTTATCGTCAGTCTGGGCTTAATCCGCCCCCTTTGGCAGCGTCACCGGCGATCCAGGAGGCTATGGCAGTAGGATTAGAGCGCACCATGGGTCTATTTGAGAACTTGACCAGGACAACCGCTAACACTGCTACCCGGCAGTTTGAGAGGGCTTTAGATCGAGCCTGGCTCCAAGTATCAACAGGAATGTTTTCTCACCAGGAAGCTACCAGAATGGCCGTGAAAAACCTTTGCCGCAAGGGGCTTGCATCCATTGAGTATCCATCGGGACACATAGATGCCCTGGATGTGGCAGTACGGCGGGCAGTGCTGACCGGGGTAAACCAAACTGCGCTAAAGATGCAGGACAAGCGCGCCGAGCAGATGGGTTGCGATCTAGTAGAGGTCACGGCCCATGCCGGGGCACGGGTTGGGATCGGCATTGCTAATCATGCTGATTGGCAGGGAAAAATCTACTCTCGCAGTGGGAGACATCGGAAATATCCTCCTCTGGTAGAGAAAACCGGGTATGGTACTGGGCAAGGGCTTGGGGGATATAACTGCCGCCATTCCATGCTTCCATTCTTCGAGGGTATCAGTACCCCAACCTACACCAAGGATGAACTGGACAGGTTAAATGCACCCATGTATGAGTACCAAGGGAAGAAGCTGACCGAGTACGAGGCCACACAACGCCAGCGGTACATAGAGCGTCAGATCAGACGATGGCGGCGGGAGGTGACAGCGATGAAGGCCGCTGGTCTGGAGCCGGATCAGGCTACATCTAAGCTGGGTCAGTGGCTAGATACGCAAAAGGATTTTCTCTCCCAAACTGGCCTAAAGCGGCAGTTTTACCGGGAGCAAATATAAGCATTGTTGAAATCGGCAAAAGCCGTTTTTCATACTATATCGGCCCATCTGCGGGCCTAACAAGGCAGGATGGCGGGAGATGGCGACCTCCTAAAACGCCTAGCCGGGAAACGGGAAAGGAGTAATCATGAAAAAGGAAGAACTACTGGAACTGGGTCTGACTGAGGAGCAGGCAGACAAGGTGTTTGCACTGAATGGGAAAGACATCAATAAGGTAAAAAGTGATCTGACTTCGAAGGAGGGTGAGCTAGAAAAAGCCAACCAAACCATTGCAGAGCTTCAGGATGCAGTAAAGAAATTTGACGGGGTGGACGTAGATGGACTAAAAACCAGTTTGACTAACCTCCAAGAGCGGTATGATGCGGACATCTCCGCAGCCAAGTTGGACAATGCTTTAAACCTTGCTCTAATCAATGCCAAGGTGAAAAATCCGAAATTGGTAAAGGGAGCGCTAGATCTGGCGGATATCAAGCTAGATGGGGATAGGCTTCTCGGTTTGGACGATCAGCTTAAAAAGCTTAACCAAAGCGACCCCTATTTGTTTGACAGCGAGGAAAAGACTGCTGCAAAAGTAGATTCTGGACACCAACATGGAAGCTCTCTGGATGATGAAGGAATAGACAAATTTGCTACCGCCGCTATGAAAGGCGCAATGCTAAAAATGACTGAGAAAGGATGATATGAAACATGGCAAACTCAATCGCTTACGCACAGAGGTTCGTACCAATTATCGATGCAATCTACAAAAATGCTTCTGTAACCGCCGGGATGGATGCGGCTACAAAGCCCGATTTCTCCGGTGTCAATGAGGTCAAGGTACTTAAGGTATCCACTACCGGCCTTGGTGATTACTCCCGTGCCAGCGGCTATCCCAAGGGGGATGTGACTGCCGCGTGGGAGACATTGAAGCTGACCGAGGAACGGGGCAAGGAGATCACCGTGGATCGTATGGACGATGAGGAGACCCTTGGAATGGTCTTTGGCACTGTCACCGGGGAATTTATGCGCCTACACGTGGTGCCAGAACTGGATGCTTACCGCTTTGCCAAGTACGCAAGCGCCGGTGGAATTTCTTCCGCTGCAGAGGCCACTTTAAACAAGGATACCATCATCCCCGCCTTTGATGAAGCCGCCCGGAAGATGGACGAAGATGAAGTGCCTCAGGAGGGCCGGGTTCTCTATATCTCCAGCGACCTCAAGCCTATTTTAAATAATGCACTGACCCGTATGTATGGTAGTGACGCAGCGGTGAATACTACCCTGAACGGCTATAACGGTATGGAAATCAAGTATGTGCCAAAGACGCGGTTTTACACCGGTATCACGCTAAACGATGGGTCTTCCAGTTGGGGATACACGAAGGCTGTTGGGGCCAGTGATATTAACTTTATGATCATCTATCCCCCTGCTGTCCTCCAGGTAGAGAAGTTTGCTCTGCCTAAGATATTTACCCCCGATGAGAACCAGGATAAGGACGAATGGAAGTTCCAGTTCCGTCTTTACCATGACGCATTTGTTTATGAAAACAAGGCCAAGGGCATCTACCTGCACAAGGCTCCTACAGCCTGATAAAGGGGGGATATGAATGTTGATCCAGAGGGGCGGGATCACCCGCGATATTGATGAGAATCGTTTGCAGGAATACATAGCCAAAGGGTATAAGCAGGTGGAGGGAGAGGAGAAACAGGAGGAGGCTCCAAAGGCAAAGAAGGGGTGATCTATGGCCTACGCTGATTATACCTATTATCTGTCCGTTTATCATGGAAAGGAAATTGCAGAGGAGGATTATCCGCGTCTATCCGCCCGTGCCTGTGCCTATCTTGACAGCGTCAGTATAGTAGCAACTTGCCCGGAGGAGGATGCCGTAAAGATGGCCTCCTGTGCCGTGGCCGAAGCTTGGCAACGCAATGAGGAAGGCGGAGAGGTAGTTAGCCAATCCGTAGGAAGCTGGTCCAGGACTTTTGCCACCAGCGGTAGGACCAAGACCGGCGCACTCCTGGAGGCTGCGAGGATGTATCTTGAGCCTGCCGGCCTAATGAGGGCGGTAAACTGGGCATGAGTATGTTTAAGGACACGGTAACATTGTACAACAAGTACGTGGAGGACGGGACAGAGCGGTGGAAACGGACTGTCCTGCCTAACGTCTACTGGAATGATATCCGTGGGACAATTCTGCGTAAGACCGGAGTGGAATCAGCTTGCTCGGTAGTCATTATCATACCGAGGCGCACCGGATACCAGAAGCCAAAAGTTTGGTTAAAAGACCGCTTTGGCTGGACGCTCCAACCAGGGGACACGGTGGTACGGGGAGGTGTTCAGGTTGAAATACAACGCTCCATTAGCAAGGAACTGGATCTTGACGATGTGCTGACCATTACCAGCGTTGACCATAAGGATTTTGGCGGCTCCATGGCCCATTGGGAGGTTTTGGGAAAGTGAAGATCATAGCTAACATCGATGCGGCAAAGATTTTGAAACACAGGGGATTACAACCTAACGGCCCTGTGCAACAGATGTTTACTCACGAATGCGCCAAGGCTATGGATCACTATGTACCGATGCAGACTGGGACGCTAAAGAACACACGCTTTATCGGTGTAAATTATGTGAAGTACACGCAGCCCTATGCCCGTTATCAATACCACGGAGTCCTGTATGTGGATCCTCAAACTGGGCTTGGATGTTTTTATGACCACAAAACAGGACGTGCGTGGTCTCGGAAAGGTGTGAGGAAGGTGCCATCTGACCGTGATCTGACTTATCACGGAGCACCTATGCGGGGAAAACAGTGGGATATTCGGATGTGGGCTGACCATAAGTGCCGTTTGATGCAAATGGTAGCCAGGGCCTGTGGAGGGAAAGTCAAATGAGCGTGATCGGCGCACTGCAAAAATACTTGTCTGAATATGAGATAATTGATCTGGTTTTTACTGATATGACCCGTGGTACAGGAAGTTATGCGCTCTCCCCATCCAACAGTGGAGCCATTAAAAGGGACATTATGGGCAATGTTACCTACCAGAACAGCTACATCTTTCTGATGAAAGAGCCTGGAAAGGACGAGGTTGACCGCCAGGACAATTACAATTTTCTGGAAAGATTCTGCGAATGGCTGGAGGAACGGGTGGAACAAAAAGACCTCCCGTCCTTGGACGAGCCGTATCAGGCGATATCCATGGAGGTGTCCAACGTGTCCCTCATGACAGTTGACGGAAACGGAGACGCCACTTACCAAATACAAATTCAATTCGTTTATAGAAAAAACAATGAGGTGAAAAATCCATGGCTGACATGACATTTAATACGGTGGCAGGGCAGACAGTAGCCCGAGAAATGCTAATTGTTTACCTAAACACCGGCACCAGTGATGCACCCGTTTGGAGTGCAATTGGAAAAAGAGTGGAAGATAGCTCTGCGGAATATGATTGGGGCGAAGAATCTAAGACAGACATTTTTGGGAACATTTATACAACCATGAAAAAGCCCACCATCACACAGACCTTCGATCCGTGTGAGCTAGATGCCGGAGACAAAGCTCAGCAAAAGATATGGAATCTGGGTGTGAAAGATCAAAACGCACAAGCACTGGCAAATATGGATATGCTGATGGTTCATCTATATGCTGGAACTGCTGATACTGCGGTCTTTGCCGAAAGGTATTCCTCCTGTGCATTAAAGCCCTCCTCTCTTGGTGGAGAAGGTGGCGGGAATATCGGGATGCCCATTGATGTGACCTTTGGCGGGACGCGTACAACTGGGACTGCCGCCATCGGAGAGGGTGGGGCAGTTACCTTTACCCCGGAAAACAAATCCAGTGAGGAGGCGCAAGATTGAAAGAACTGATTTTTGATTCCGGCCTTGTTACTTACACGATCAATGGAAAGTGTGAGGTTTCCTTTAATCCGACTGACAGTGCGTTTATAGAGCGACTTTATTCTGCATTTGAGGAGCTGGACAAGCGGCAGGACAGTTACAAAGAAAGAGTGGAGAAAACTGCCAATAAGCGTGAGATCTTTGACCTTGCCAGAGAATGCGATGCAGAAATGCGCAAAACCATTGACGGCGTATTTGGGGAACCCGTAAGTGATGCAGTTTTTGCAGAGATGAATGTTTATGCGGTTGCAAATGGACTGCCCGTCTGGTGCAACCTCCTGTTGGCTGTCATGGATGAAATCGACACCAGCTTTGCAAGGGAGCAGAAGGCAACAAACCCAAGGATCGCAAAGTACACTGCCAAATATAAAAAATGATTTACGATCTTCCAACTAGCGTAAAGGTGTGCGGGATTGAGTATAATATACGCTCTGATTATAGGGCGGTTCTGGATATATGCATCGCCCTGACCGACCCGGAACTAAGCGATCAGGACAAAGGTGCGGTTGCATTATCCATTTTTTATCCTGACCTTGAGAAGATACCTCCGGAAAACCTTGAAGACGCGCTAAAACAATGTTTTTGGTTTATCAATTGTGGGGAGGAAAATCACACACAAAAAGGGCCTAAATTGGTTGACTGGGGGCAAGATTTTAAGCTGATTGTAGCACCTGTCAACAGGGTAATGGGTACGGAAATACGGGCGCTTGGTTATCTTCATTGGTGGACTTGGGTTTGCGCTTATCAGGAAATTGGGGAGTGTACATTTGCCCAGGTAGTCCGCATTCGTGATCGTAAGGCCCGTGGGAAAGCTTTGGACAAGTCTGATAAAGAGTGGTATCGAAAAAACCGCCATTTAGTGGACTTTAAGGCCCATTATACCCAGGCAGAAGATGATGCTTTAAAGCAATGGACAGGACAAAAAAATCCCGCCCCATAAAGGGGCGGGTAACTCAAAAATAACAATTTGACAGCTGCACATGGACAACTGAGACTCCCTCGCAAGTTCCAAAAATAGTAACGGTATCCCCGTCCGAAAGTTGTGAAATGATATCATTTTGACTTCCGTTTTTTGGGAAAAAGCATTGAACTGGGTACAAGCTGATGGTTCCCCCAGTACTTAAAGAAATACACGGTGCCTTTGTTATTAAGTCTTGACCAATATCAACAACAGTTCCAGTAACAGCCAAAAGCTTTCCGTTATAAAGATTATCAGCATTAACTTGGTTTGCGGAGTATTCATCCCATAATGTTTGTGCAGATATGGTGATATATGTTTCTGGTTCTACTGGATTAGGACTTTGCGCCACTTTATCGACTCTTGATGGTGTGTTGAGGACTAATACCATCATAATTGAGGTAAACACAGTGATAAGTATTGCAGAAGCTATGTAGGCAGCAATGTGTGGTTTGAAGCCACAACTTGGACAAGTCTGTGCGCTTTTCGCAATATTATGACCACAGGATTTACAGGCAACCAGCCCATCCCCCATTCCTACGCTCCAAATACTCCCCCCGCAGTGAGGGCAACGAGATGAACCCTTTGCCATTTCTCCACCACAAAGTCGACAGTGCTTTATTTTTACCATAAGACACCTTTCCTTTTGTCAAAATATTATATAATTTTGTAAGGAATATCATCATATTAGTGCAATTTCTTTTATTATGCTAAAAATTCTTCCAGCAACTAATTGACAAATTGCTTTCTTGCTGAAAATTTTGAATCTGACTAGGACTAAAGGGTTCTGAAATTACGTCACATGCTTTGAAGAAACAAAAAAGCGCAACACACCACAGGATAATTCCTACCCAAACCCCAGGTTTCCTAAAGACAAGATTTTCGCCACAGTGCGGACATACGTTTGCGCTTTTGGAGATTTCCTCTCCGCAGACCTTGCACGGAGCTAATCTTTTGGAATTCATAATAATACCCCTCCTTTTCACCAAAATATACCATATTTCTTCAATCATGTCACCAACAATATTGAATCTGAGAGGTGATTTTTATGGCGGCTGATGGCTCTATCGTAATTGACACCATTGTAGATGCGAAAGACGCCCAAAGAGAAGTCAATCGACTAACAAAAAAGATTCAGTCAATGAATGACCAGATATATATCAAGCAGCAGCAGAAAATTCCATTGCTTGAGCAGTCAAATCAACTGGCGGCAACTTTGGACATGGCGAAAGCGAGACTCCAAAGTATGCAAGAGGGTACATCTGGCTGGGGGACGAAAGATCAAATCAAAGCGCAGTCTGCTGAGGTACAGAGGCTTCAAAAAGAATGGGACTCTGTACAGTTAAAGGTAGAACGGTACGATGAGGCCATCAAAAAATCCCAAATTGAAATCGACCTCTGTAAAGAACGTACCGGGGATCTCCAATCCAATCTTGTATCGGCTGGGGTGAACAGTGGAAAAATGGCTGAAGCTATGAAGCGGGCGCAGAAAAGTGCCCACAAGTTTGCCCTTCGCCTGCGTGAGATCATAAGAAGCGCCCTTATCTTTACTGTTATTACAGGTGGGCTAACCGCACTTCGTGAGTGGTTAGTGGACGTTGTTAAGTCAAATGATGATGCTGTGGCAGCAATTGGTCGGCTGAAAGCGGCACTTTTAATCCTTGCACAGCCACTTGTTGACGTTATTATCCCGGCGTTTACCATCCTGATTGACCTTTTAACCAGCGCTGTTATGGCTGCTGCGCAATTAATGTCCGGGTTGTTTGGCACCACTGTGGAGGACTCCAAAAAGGCGGCAGAAAATCTGGAGGAAGAATCCAAAGCGGTAGAGAAAGTAGGAGAAGCGGCTGAAGAATCAAGCAAAGCCTTGGCTGGCTTCGATGAGATCAACAAGCTTTCAGGTCAAAACAGCGAAAAAGGAACAGAAAATGAAGAAATCGCGCCAGATTTCGCGGGACTTGAGAAAAAGGATAATAGTTGGATTTCCGATATGTTGGGCCAGGCGGCTGGGCTGGTCACCGCCGCACTTATCCTTGGCGGTATTGCGTTGATTGCTTTTGGAGCCGCAACAGCAAACCTACCCCTTGTTTTTGCCGGCTTGATCCTCCTTGGAACCGGAGTTGGACTTGGAACTGAGAGCGAGGTGTTAAAAGACTGGGCTGATGCACTAGGGCTTGATAGTGTTGGTGAATTTGTTGTTTTGGCTATACTTCTCGCCGGAATTGCCCTTGTAGCAATCGGGGCGGCTATGGGAAATATTTTACTGGTCATCGCGGGGCTTGTACTCGTTGGAACCACGATAGCCTACATAACAAATAGTGGAATGTTGGAGGACTGGTCGGAAAAACTTGGCCTATCTAAAGCGGCACAATATGTTACTGCAGCTCTTTTAATTGGTGGAATGGTGCTGATCGTTATTGGAGCTATTACACAAAATTATTTGATGGTTATTGCAGGCCTTGGATTGATTATAGCGGGAATTTATATCGGGCAAGAAAGCGGTGTCTTTGACAACTGGTGGGAGTCTTTGAAGCTTTCTGCTGCCGCCGTTTGGCTTACCGCCATACTCATAATCGGAGGGATGGCTTTAATCGTGATCGGTATCTGGATGAAAAATATTTTAATGATTGTTGCGGGTCTTGTTTTGGTCGGAGCCGGCGTGGTTGTTAGCGTGAAAACTGGATTATTTCAAAAGTGGTGGGACATTTTGCAGCTTCCCTATGTTCAAGGATGGATCACCATAGTCCTCTTATTGGGCGGAATTGCTTTAACTGTGTTCGGCATTCTTCTTAAAAATGTAACAATGTTTTTAGGTGGAATGGCTATGCTCTTTGCGGGAATCAATTACGGAGAAGAAACAGGGACATTTGATAATTGGTGGGATATTCTTGGCATCCCTCATGCGGATACATGGGTGACTGCGGCCCTCTTGATCGGAGGGATTGCCCTTATTGTAATTGGAATTGTGACAGCCAATATTCTTATGTTCGTTGGCGGCTTGGCCCTTTTAGCAGTCGCAGTTGTTTATGGGGAAAAGACGGGTACATTTGATGAATGGTGGGAGGCTCTTGGGCTTTCCGAAGTCACTGGCTGGGTGACAACGGCACTTTTGCTGGCTGGAATCGCTCTTGTTGCGATTGGGGCCATAACATTAAACCCTATGTTAGTTCTTGTGGGTCTGGGGCTTCTGGGTGCTGGCGTGGCGGTTGGAGCGCTCAATTCATCCAAGCTAAAGGGAGGCACATCCCTTGGCAATGTCAGTGGTGAAATTAGTACAACATCTGCAACCCCCTCTGTTTCAAGTGCAAAGATTCCGGCGCTTGCATCCGGGGCGGTTATACCGCCAAATCGAGAATTCTTAGCCATTTTGGGAGATCAGACCCATGGGACGAATATAGAGGCCCCGCTTTCTACCATTGAGCAGGCTGTTGAAAACGTTATGCAGCGCAATGGAGGCTTTGGCGGGGGACAGCACACGGTGATTTTAGAAGTAGACCGACAAAGGCTGGGGAGAATGGTATATGACCTATCAAAGGAGCAGACACAGCGCGTTGGCGTGAATCTTGTAGGGGGTATTACATGAGTTACATCAAGCTAAACGGGATTGAGTTTGACGCAGATGTTGCAATTTCAAAATACTCCAGAAGTTTTAACGTGCTGGACGGTGATTCGGCTGGACGAGTAATGAGTGGCCGAATGGTACGGGACGTGATTGGCACTTATATTGGCCATAACATTACGGTTTTTAGACGCGGAGATAACCACCAAGGTCTAGATGCATTTTGGAGTTATTTGATTGCACATTCTGTGGATGACTTTGTAAGACTGGAAGCAGCAGATAACCAGACAGTAATTTCTTATGATGCTTACTATACCAGTGCAACACAAAATCTGGAAAAGATAGATAAAGGCACAAATTATTGGGGGGAAATTTCTATCAATTTTATCCCCATGGAAGCGCAGGTGAAGCCCTCGTGAAAACCTCAATCAGCACAGGCAATTTCACTTTTTCTGACCGAAAGATTTTGAGTGGGTCGTGTTACCTCTCAGAAGGCATCGTAGGGGAGGAGCTATCCATAGACACTCTGGATGCAGAGGTGGAGAGCTTACCCTTCAAGCCTGTGCCCCTGGTGGATGCGAACGGTCACCCTATTCTGGATACAGCCCGGTATCTGCTGTCTGTGGCCACCCCCCAAGACCCGCCCACAGTGCTGCCCTATGGTGAACCTGTGAACTACACCCACAAAAGCGGTGTGGTAGGACACTTCTACCTATCCTCCGTCAAGCGCACCGGGAAAGTGCGCTACGCTCTGCACTGCGTCTCTGCCATAGGACTTCTGGCAGGAACGCAGCACAAAGGTGGGCTATACACTGGCCAGACCGCCGGGGAAGTTCTGGCAGACATCATAGGAGGTGTGATCTCCTACACCGTGGACGAAAAAGTGGCCTCGGCAAAGATCTACGGCTGGCTACCCTATGCCACCCGGCGGGACAACCTCCATCAGGTGCTGTTTTCCCTGGGGGCGAACATCGTAAAGCAAGGCAGCTCCATCCACATCAAGTACTTGGACAACTCCAACCCGGTCAGCATTAGCCAAGACAGGGTCTATTATGGCGGCAGCATCGATCATAAGACAGCGGCGACCGAGGTACAAGTGACAGAACACGCTTTTTACGCCACGCTCAATGATGCTGTCAATACCCTGTTTGACAACACCGATGGCTCCGGCTCAGTCACAAACCAGCTGATCACCTTTGATGGCCCCCACCACAGCCTGACCGCCGCTGGCAGTTTGGTGATCGTGGAGAGTGGTGTGAACTACGCTGTTCTCACTGGAACCGGCATACTTACCGGCAAAGCCTACACCCACCAGACCAAGGTTATCTCTAGGCGGTCTGCCACCGTATCAGGTGCGGAACGGGTGGTGTCTATCACGGACGCAACTCTGGTGTCCCTCATCAACTCGGAGAATGTAGCCGCCCGGATGCTTGCATATTACTCTGCCGCCTACCATTCCACTGTTGGGCTTGTGGTCGGTTCAGAGCGACCTGGGGATGCAGTGGCCTACACCAATCCCTTTGGGGAGGAGGACACGGGGCTGATCCAGTCCATGGACATTACCCTGTCCGGCACATTGAAGGCGGATACGGTCATTGCATCGGGATACGCCCCCAGTGATGGCGGGAACTACTTTGAGAATGTCACGGTATTAACCGGCTCCGGGAGGTGGACAGTCCCCAAGGGGGTAAAGAAGCTGCGTGTGGTGCTGATCGGCGGTGGGCCCGGCGGCACAGGAGGTCACGGCGGACAAGCTGGGACACAAGGCCCCACGCAGCAAAAGAGTAACACTACCGTATCAGGAGGCATTCAAACAACCACGTATCTCTCCCACCGCTATCCTGGAATCTGCGGTGAAGGTGGGGAAGGTGCCCCGCCGGCAGCTACCGGTGGTAGGGTCTATGCTGTGGTGTTCGATGTGTCCGAGGGACAAAGTTTTACTTATGTGTGCGGTGGAGGTGGCCCTGGGGGCGCAGGAGGCACACAGGGCAATCCCGGCCTGCCCGGCTCAGAGGGTGGGGCTACCACCTTTGGCTCTTACACTTCCTCCAGCGGTGAGGCTGGAAGCGGCTTTCTGGAACTCATCACCGGCAAAGTATACGCTACCGCCGGGAAACTTGCCGGGATCGCAGGGGGCAAGGGGGTAAGCTCCATGAAGACCACCACCGCAGGATCAGGCAATATTAATTTCTGGGACACCTATCAGGCTGTTCCCGGAGACACCATTGTCTACAACGGCATAGCATACACCCCCGGCTCTGGTTGGGGCGGTGGGCCTGCGGCGGGAGCAAACGGCGGGAATACAAGTGCATCTATGGGCGGCTCTGGCGCAAGCGCCCATCCACCTGCGGCACGTACCGAGATCGGGCAAGGTGGTGACGGGGGCAATGGCGGCGGTGGAGGTGGTTGCGGTGTAGAGGGGCAAAATTCCTCCACCAGAGGCTACCCGGCCTATCCAGACGGGCATGGTGGCCCCGGCGGTAACGGCAGCGCAGGAGGTCAGGGCGGCCCCGGCGGGATTATTATTTATTGGTAGGTGAGATCATGGCACAGTTAGATAGAGTGAACCTGGGCGGGGTGGAAGTGGAAGTTCAGAAGCTTGCCCACACCGCCCAGGATATCGACAATGTGATTATTGGGGAAAATGCCCGCATAGAGGCAGAGGCCCGGCGGGTCACGGCAGAACATGACCGGGTAAATGCGGAAACCGGACGGGCAGCAGCGGAACATGACCGGGCAGCAGCGGAGCAATCTAGGGCAAACGCAGAGAATGACCGATCTGCTGGTGAAGTGGAAAGAATTTTGGCTGAATCAAGCCGGGAGAGTGCGGAGGAGGCCCGCATCCTTGCCGAGCAGAAGCGGGAAACGGCGGAACAGGTGCGGGAGGACACAACTGCCGGCATCGTTGCCCAGGCAACCGAGCAGGCGCAATTGGCACAGGAGGCCCGCCTTGCCATTGAGAATATGTGGATGGAGGTAGTTGGTGTAGACGCAGGTCAGCCCGCCACAGTGAGCAAAGAACTGGTGGATGGGGTGGTGAGGCTGGTACTCAGCCTCCCAGCAGGGCCGCAGGGAGAACAAGGCGACACAGGCATCAGCATCCGGTCTATTGATCGGACAGAGGGCACGGGTGCACCCGGCACTGTGGATACCTATACCATCTCCCTGACAGACGATTCTACCACCACATTTCAGGTCTACAACGGGAAAGACGGTACTGATGGAGATAAAAATAACCTTCCATTAAATTCCGAAGTTACCATGGTATCACTAGGCTTTGAAGCAAAATCCACGGTATCTATTGGCGATTTCTTAAAAGCATTAAGAACGCAAATAGGGCTGAACTCCTTTGTCTCTGTTCGGTGGCAGAACAATGCCGCCGCAACAGTTTCCAATGGATCGGATTCGGTAGAGATCAACGGCGGTTTCTTACTGACCAATGGACAGGGAAATATCAATGACAGCATCTGGTCTAGCTATATATGTCTTTACATCCCCCTCAATTCACCTGTCATTTACAGGTTTTCGGCCAGAACAATTGAAAATGCCGGAACTCTTAATTCTGTATCTATGGAACGGTTTTCACCAGCCGATGACAGTAACGGCACAGACGGGACTGGGGCAAAGCCTGTCTGCATTACCCTCTCACTTCCCGCTGCTGGCTGGATAGACAACGAGCAAACAGTACAGAACCCTTCACTGGTGGCAGAGGGGTATAGCTATATCCTTTCCCCGGAACCCTCCTCTCTGCTGGCTTATGCCGCCGTCTTTGTCTATGCAGACGATGTTACAACAGACGGCCAGATCACCTTCCATGCTGCCCAAGCCCCGGAAACCGACCTGACCGTAACCATCACAAGAATAGAGGTGTCTTAATGGGAAACGTCCATAATATGGTCATGGGCACACACAATGAGGAACTTAAGATCCAGAAAAGTACGCACGCAAACCCCAATCTTTTAAAAAACTGGTATTTTCCAAACCCGATCAATCAGCTGGGAGACGTGTCCGGGGACAAGACAGACTGGACATACTTCATCGACGGCTGGCTTGGATTTGGACACCATATCGATTACACAGTGGATGGACTTGCCATCAGTGTGAGAGATAGCGGCGGATATTGCTCCATTATGCAACGCCTTGACAATGTGCAATGGCTTATTGGAAGGACCGTTACAGTATCTGCACTTATAGATGATCAGTTGTTTTGGACTTCCGGCATATTTCATACAACGCCCTTTTCACTTCCAATCAATGGTGGGAGCAGCAGGATCGAGGTCGGATACTATAGCGATTCAGCATTGGGCCTAGTTCAGTATTATGGCGGTGAGGCCCACACCATGAAAGCGATCAAGCTTGAAAGCGGCCCAGTTCAGACCCTGGCCCACCAGGAGGAAAACGGCAACTGGATACTAAACGCCCCACCACCGGATCGAGCACTGGAGTTGGTTAAGTGCCAGCGATATCAACTGTCGATTTCTTATAACGCAAGAGCATCTGGTGCTATTAACAACGGGATTGGGCAGATATTTGTCCCTACTCCTGTAACCATGAGGAGACTACCTACGTTGAGACTGACCAGCAGCTCTGCCGGCGTATTTTGGCACAGTAAAGGTGCGACGGCTGTGGAAACTATAACACCCATGGAACTTTCGTCAAACGGCGTTGTTTGCACCATTAAATCCAATGATGCATCTGTTATTTCAAGCGGCAGCTTTGGAGAGTGCGCTTTTGTTTTAGATGCAAACCTATAAAAGGGATTCATAGACTAGCTGTTGTTTTCATGATCGTTACCCCAGCGGCGGGTGCCGCAGAACATAGTAACAAAAGAGAAAGGATGTACTTATCATGCTAAATTTGAAAGATTATCTGTGGAACGTGTACGAGATCAGCACCAACAACCCAAATGCCAGAGATCAGGGCGTGGCCTATGACATGCTGCGAAACAACATCAAGCATGGGCGGGAGATCGACCCCGGGACTCATCTGGACTGGGCTGCGCTCAAAGTACAGTGGGATGCCATGACTCCTGACGAGCAGTCCCGCAGCCGGGAGGAGTATCAGTTATGCGACAATGCCTCCGGTTTGTGGGACGCCTTTGAAGCCGGTAACAGGGCCGAGTTTGATCGCCTGAAAGATGCCGCTCTTGCTGATGCAAAGGCAAAGAGCGCACAGTAATGAAATGGCCCCGCCCTCACACTGGGGGCGGGGCCTATTAGAAGGGAAGGCAATGATATGCTAAACAGTAGAGACATTAATTTACTCCGTCCTGATGTAGCGGCAAACTGCCGCAAGCTCATTAAGCTTTGCAAGGCAGAGAGGTGGCCTGTGCTGGTCACTGGCACGGTGCGGGATGATGAATACCAGTTGCAATGCTATCGAAACGGCACCAGCAAGGACAAGACACCCAGCTTTCACTGCGTAAAGGCTGGCCTTGCCTTTGACGTGTGCAAGAACGTGAAGGGGCAGGAATACAGCGACAACACCTTTTGGGACGCTGTGGGCGCCATAGGCGAGAAAATAGGCTTTACCTGGGGCGGTCGCTGGAAGTCCATTGTGGACAAGCCCCATTTTCAGTGGGATGATGGAGGGCGGTATACTGCTGACATGATACGCAGAGGGAAGTATCCCCCGGAAATGAAACTATATGAGGAGGAATCTGAATTGACAGAAAATCAGGTAAGGGCGCTTATCGATGAGGCTCTGGCGGGGAAGGTCTATAACACCGTAGAGGAGCTGCCGGACTGGGGTCGTCCTACGGTGGAAAAGCTGCTTGACGCAAAGGCTCTGGCGGGAACAGATACTGGCTTGGGGCTGAGCTATGATCTGCTGCGTACCCTGGTTATCAATAACCGCATGGGGTTATACGGATAAGGAAGGATACGATCATGAAAGAGATAAAAGAGTTGTTCAAGCCGATCATACTTAATTGGACTGTGAGAGTACATAACAAGGCGTTTTGGCTGACGCTGATTCCGGCTCTCCTTCTGCTCGTTCAGACGGGAGCCGCTGTGTTCGGGGTTA
>JAZQMD010000076.1:0-2230 GCA_045543215.1 Oscillospiraceae bacterium | reverse complement strand
TACCCAAACAGGCGATGTCATGGACGGCTAGGGCCCGCTTTTGTGGGTTCATAGGGCATCAACCTTTCTTTTCCTTCCTTTTCGACAGGAGAGGATAAAAGCTGTGTCAAAGAGGACCTCTTACCGTAAGAGCCTGGCAGCCACCTCAGCCTAGAACGGTGTAGGAAGGATTGCACAGGATATGGTCCTGTCCGGCAATATAGTCCTTCTTTGTCAGCTTGGAAATATGTACTGCTGCCGACGATCGGTAATACCTGCCTTGTCCGTCAGCTCCCGTTGGGAGAGTATGGGGTCCATAATCTAGTTGAGGACATCACGCTCCCACTGGGTCATGCCATCATCTACGAAGTAGATATTTGTTGTCTAATGCAATGCTTATTTTATTCGGTGGAGGGGAAATGTCAAGGGCTTTTACTGTGGAACAAAATTTTCCTGCCACCGTCTAACAAGGAAAACAGAAGAGGTGATGAGTCATATGAAAAGGATTGTATGTATATCGGCCCTTGTTTTCTGCATTATCCTGCTGTCTGCCTGCGGAGGGGAGAACCCACAGGTGGAGGAGAATAACACTACCCCAGTGTCCGGGGAAGAGGAGGCTATCCAGCCCTGCCGGATCGTAGACGGAGCAGAGGAAGGAAGTCTTTTGCTGGCTGCGCTACCAGGGGGGCGTGACAGTGATGGAGGCGTGTATCGCCTGGTGGTTACCGAGCATACCGTCGTATATCTGGACGGAGAGGAGGCTTCCATTGACGTTCTAAAGGATGGCATGACGGTGGATGTGATCTACAACGGGGGCGTGATGGAGACATTCCCTGCTCAGTTTGGTGGGGTTAGGTATATATCCGCATGGTCTTTAGGCAGTCAACGAAGCCCTGGCGGGACTTATTACGACCTATGTGGTTTTTATTTAAGGGTTCTGAGTGATTTGTGGAAGGCGGATCCTGCCTTAAACGAGGGTAAGCCTATGGCAGCGCTGGATCTATCCCAGGCCCCCGGCGGGCTGAGTGAGAGCGAGAAGCAGGCCCTTGCTTGGCGCTTCGGGGAACTTCATGGGGTAGAGGTGATTCAGGGGACCTTTGACCAGCTGTTGGAGCAGGGATATATTACTGCTGAGCCTCTGGAGACAGAGGATGCTCCGCAGGAGGCCATATTCTATCACTGGGAGGATGGATGTCTGTTCTCCATCACCCCCCATGAGACGGGGGAAGAATCCTTTTCCCTGCCAGTCCTGCGCTTTGATGCCGGGAAATATGCCTCCAGCTTGGGGGCCTATGTGTTCCATGACTGTATTGCTGTGTGGCCGGAGTTTGGTACCTGGTCGGAATACCATGTGGGGGCGGAGGCTATTTCTTAAAACCACATATCCTTAGGAAAAATAGAGCAATAGAGCAGTAGTACAAGGGTAAAAACTCCAACTTATTGTTGTAAAATTCCTCCAAACCTCTTATAATGGGATATATCTGAACATTACCATAGATGAGAGGTCATAATACTATGGAACGCACAAAGATCGCACAAATTTTTGCTCATGGGGATACCTTTGGCGGCAGGGAGATCACCGTCTGCGGATGGGCACGTACTATCCGGGATATGAAGACCTTTGGCTTTATTGAGATCAACGACGGCTCCTGTTTTAAAAACCTTCAGATTGTCATGGAGGCGGATACGCTGGACAACTTCAAGGAAATTGCTGGACAGAACGTGGGGGTGGCCCTCATTATCCGGGGTACGGTGGTTCTTACTCCAGAGGCTAAGCAACCTTTAGAGGTGAAGGCTACTTCTATTGCGGTCGAGGGAGCATCCTCTCCTGATTATCCCCTTCAAAAGAAACGGCACACGATGGAATACCTGCGTACGATCCAGCACCTGAGGCCGCGCACCAATCTACTCTCCGCAGCCTTCCGGGTGCGCTCGGTAGCTGCCCACGCTATCCACTGTTTCTTCCAGGAGCGAGGATTTGTCTACGTCCACACGCCTATCATTACTGCTTCCGACTGTGAAGGGGCCGGTGAGATGTTCCAGGT
Source organism: Oscillospiraceae bacterium (assembly GCA_045543215.1). Classification (GTDB taxonomy): domain Bacteria; phylum Bacillota; class Clostridia; order Oscillospirales; family Oscillospiraceae; genus DXYV01. The sequence goes on along the minus strand of JAZQMD010000076.1, from coordinate 206 downwards.
GACCACCTTGGACGCGGCCAATCCCCCCAGGCTGGAAGACGGCTCGGTGGACTACGCCCAGGATTTTTTTGGAAAGAAAGCCAGCCTTACCGTCTCTGGCCAGCTAAATGCAGAAAATTTTGCTATGGCTTTTGGGGATGTGTATACCTTCGGCCCCACATTTAGGGCAGAGAATTCTAACACTCAGCGCCACGCTGCTGAGTTTT
>JAZQMD010000075.1:0-11826 GCA_045543215.1 Oscillospiraceae bacterium | reverse complement strand
CGATCCGACTTGCATGAACCTCTACATAACCAACGAATATACTTTCCGTAAGGTGCTTGACCTCTATCTGCTGGCCTGGGAACAAGGAGTTAAAACCATCTACTACATCCGTTCTAAAAGTCTTGAGGTAGAGGAGTGCGAGGTTTGTTCATCATAAAAGGAGATGTCATGGAAACGCTAAAGAAAAAGCCTTTGTTTAATCCCTCCGGAGATACGGATGTTCTAAATCGACGGATCATTGGAGGCAACACTACTAATCTAAACGATTTTAATCATATGAAATACGATTGGGTTAGCGAGTGGTACCGTCAGGCTATGAATAATTTTTGGATTCCAGAGGAAATCAACCTTGGGGTTGATGTGAAGGATTACCGAAAGCTCCCCCCTGCCGAACGCCTCGCGTATGATAAGATTCTCTCTTTTCTGGTCTTCCTGGACAGCATTCAAACAGCTAACCTGCCTCATATTAGCTCCTATATTACCGCCAATGAAATTAACCTTTGCCTGTCCATTCAAGCCTTCCAGGAAGCTGTTCACAGCCAAAGCTACAGCTATATGCTTGACACCATTTGTGAACCTCAAGAGCGTACCGCTGTGCTTTACCAATGGAAAAATGATCCTCATCTGCTAGCCCGCAATGAGTTTATCGGCAACCTTTATAACGAGTTCCAAAAAAACAAAACTGCCGAGGTTTTGATTCGCACCCTGGTTTCCAACTATATTCTGGAGGGAATCTATTTTTACAGCGGCTTTATGTTCTTTTATAATTTGGGCCGTAATAATCGTATGCCGGGCTCTGTTCAGGAAATCCGTTACATTAACCGGGATGAAAATACCCATCTGTGGCTCTTCCGCAATATTATATTGGAACTAAAGCAGGAGCTGCCTGGTTTGTTCACCAAAACTCATCTGGAGACATATCGCGCTATGATCCACGAAGGCTGTGAGCAGGAGATCCGCTGGGGCCACTACGTCATTGGAGACGATATCCAAGGACTAAACCAAAGCATGATAACTGATTATATTCAGTATTTAGGCAATCTGCGCTGTGCTAATTTAGGCTTAGCCCCCATCTATGAGGGCCATGAGCAGGAACCGGACAGCATGTCCTGGGTCAGCCAGTTTTCCAATGCCAACATGATTAAAACTGACTTTTTTGAGGCCAGGAGTACTGCCTACGCAAAAAGCAGCGCCCTGATAGATGATCTTTAAAAGGATATAAGAAATATCTATTACCCACTACCAATTTGAATAAAATTTCCCCCTGATGTAGTTCTTTTTCTGCATCAGGGGGATTATTTACTGTTCATTTTATGGGTTCTATGTAATCTGGGGGATAGAAAATTTTATCGATCCATTCCGCAGACCGTAGCCTTTTCAATCAGGCAACGGTCATTCATTACAGTCTCATAAAATCGGAATCCTCCGGAAAAGTTATAAGCTTCAAAGCCATTTCCTTTCAGAATACGACAAGCGATGTAACTGCGAAGACCACTCTGACAAATAACATAAACAGGCTTTCCCTGCTCAAGCTCATTCAAACGCTCTCGCAGCTCATCTACGGGAATATTTCGGAAGCCGTCGATGTGTCCCCGACGATATTCACCAACGGTTCTAGTATCCAAAAGTATGACGCTGCCGTCATGGGGTAGATTGGCCAGGTCCTCCAGATGCCACTGATTTAGGGTCGCATTTGCAATATTTTCGATTATAAAGCCGGCTATATTTACCGGATCCTTGGCAGATGAATAGGGCGGCGCATAAGCAAGGTCAAGGTCTTTTAGCTGTGTGGCCTTTAATCCGGCGTGAATAGCGGTGGCCAACACGTCGATTCGTTTATCTACACCTTCATATCCTACAATCTGAGCCCCCAGCAATCGATAGCTGCTCTTTTCAAAAAGCACTTTTATGGTCATGAGCTTACCATCAGGATAGTAACCCGCATGACTCAGAGGAGAAAAGATGACTTTATCGACAGCCAGACCAGCCTTCCGAGCATTGGCTTCATTCATCCCGGTCATAGCCGCCGTCATGTTGAATACCTTGATGACGCAACTGCCTTGAGAGCCAAGATACCGACTGTCCCTACCACAGATGTTATCAGCTACAATTCGTCCTTGCTTGTTGGCAGGACCTGCCAGAGAGATTAAAGTATTCTTCCCTGTAACAGAATGCTTCACCTGCACTGCGTCACCCACAGCATAAATATCGGGGATTGATGTCTCCATCCGGTCATTTACCACGATACTGTCCTTGATACCCACTTCCACTCCAGCTTCTTTGGCAAGCGTGGTATCCGGGGTAACACCGATAGCCAGCACCACCATGTCCGCATGAAGACGCGCTTCGTCTTTGAGCAACACATCCACGCCACCATTTCTTTCCGCGAACCCCTCCACAGTGCGACCAAGGAGTAGCTTGACACCATGCTTTTGTATTTCACTGTGAATGAAAGCCGCCATATCCGAATCAAAGGGGTTCATTAGCTGCCTGGGGCGCTGGACAATTGTCACCTCAATACCGAGTTCCCGTAGATTTTCTGCTAATTCCACACCGATAAATCCGCCACCTACCAATATAGCGGATTTGGGGTTATGTTTGTTAATGTAGTCCTTAATGCGGAAGGTGTCTTCCACAGTACGCAGGGTAAACAACTTGTCCAACCCCAGACCGAACAGTTTGGGATCGCTGGGCTTTGCTCCGGGAGAGAGAATCAGCTTATCATAGCTTTCTTCAAATTCATCCCCTGTTTCCAGATTCCTTACTGAAACGGTTTTTCTGTCTGGATGGATCGTAGTAACCTCATGCCGCACATTCATATTCACACGGAATCGGGAGAAAAAGCTCTCTGGTGTTTGTAAGGTCAGCTCCTCAGGGTCAGTAATTACATCTCCAATATAGTAAGGCAGCCCGCAGTTTGCGTAAGAAATATATCCCGAGCGCTCAAACACCACAATTTCAGCCTTCTCGTCCAGTCTACGAATCCTAGCTGCAGCTGTGGCTCCACCTGCCACACCACCTACAATCACAACTTTCATATTAACGCTCCACCTTTCCTAAATAAGCGCAAATTCCCCCCAAATCCTTTACATTGGTATATCCCATGTGCTGTAACATATTTACTGCCTGACGACTTCTGATACCGCTGTGGCAATAGACAAATAAAGGGACATCTTTTTTATCAGCTACGGATATCACTTTATCAATGGTATGCAGAGGGATATTTTTACTTCCCGGAATATGACCTTCCCAATATTCCTGAGACGTACGGACATCCAACAAAATAGCATCGGGAATAGAATCATATTCCTTTATTCCCTGATTAATGTCAGGGCCTTGTAAGAAATTAAAGGATTTCATCACTACACCTTCTTCTGTAAGTTATTCTTAGTAATATTAATGACAGACATATGATCGGCTTGCTTGGTTTTCTATTATAGATCTATTATAATTAAGATTTTCTGTTTTTTTCGTAATGTTATCACGCAGTACCAGAACTCCTCTCCCTCAACCATTCATTGTTGTTACCAACAAAACATTAATTGTGCCGGAAATATGTGGAAATATGAATTATTATATGCTATAATATAAAAGTCACGAAAATTTCCAGTAAAAAATTTACATGTTCAACACATAATACTGAAGCCCCCAAACAAAATTTATCGTACAAAGTGAATAATTAAGTATTGCAGGGAGGTGAATAGACCGGCAATTTAGCCTGTAAAACGCTTGAATCTTGCAGTAAGTAATATAATATTCTGAAATATTTCCCTTATTTAAATGTCGTTTGATGACTAGCATTATACTAAAAAAGAAACCTCATTGTTCTTTATTATTTTCAATATAACATAAAGCAGTAAAATTAATACTGTAAACAAAAGAAAGGAACTGGCTATATGGCAGCTATCAATATGGATAAAAACCTGTTTGACCAAATGGTGGGAAGTGGTAAACCTGTCCTGGTAGATTTCTGGGCCCCCTGGTGCGGATACTGCCGCAGGATAGGCCCCGCCTACGATAAGATCGCAGAACAATATATAGACACTCTCATCGTAGGAAAGGTCAATATCGATGAAGAGCCCCAGCTTTCTGAATCTGAACAGATCGAAATACTCCCCACTCTGATGCTTTATCGAGATGGTAAATCCATTGGTTCTATCGTGGCCCCTGAATCCAAAGCAATCATCGACGATTTCATTCGCGAGACCTTGGCAAAATAAGGAGGATCGTTTATGTCTCATGATCATATATACGATATCATCATCATCGGCGGCGGTCCGGGTGGTTACACCGCCGCTCTGTATGCAGCCAGAGCTGGTTTAGATACGGTGCTTTTGGAGAAACTGTCCGCCGGGGGCCAGATGGCATTAACCCATCAGATTGATAACTATCCTGGCTTTGTTGACAGCATCGACGGATTTGACCTGGCGACCCAAATGCAACAGCAGGCGGAGCGTTTCGGAGCAAAAACTGAATATGCTGAGGTCCAAAAGGTCGATCTGCTTGCCCATCCCAAGGTAATCCAAACCAGTGAAGGAACCTTCTATAGCAAAACGGTGATCCTCGCCACCGGAGCCAGTCCCAGAGAATTAGGCGTTGCGAAGGAAAAGGAACTGATAGGCCGTGGTGTAGCGTACTGTGCTGCTTGTGATGGGATGTTCTACAGGGGGAAGACTGTCGTAGTGGTTGGTGGTGGTAATTCCGCTGCTGCAGATGCCTTGCTTCTAAGCCGAATTGCCAAGAAAGTAATTATCGTTCACCGCAGAGATACCCTTCGGGCAACCAAGATATATCACGAGCCTCTGATGAAAGCTGAAAATGTGGAATTTTGTTGGAACAGCGTTGTAATGGAATTGATTCACGGGGATAAGATTAATGGCATCCGTCTGAAAGACGTAAATAATGGCCAAGAAACCGAAATTTCCTGCGACGGCGTGTTCATCAGTGTCGGCAGGAAGCCTTCCACAGAGCTGGTGGTCAATCAGCTGGAACTGGACAAGGGTGGCTATGTGATCGCAGGAGAAACCACACAAACCAATATTCCCGGTGTTTACGCCGTAGGTGACGTAAGAATCAAACCGCTCCGTCAGGTGGTGACAGCGGTTGCCGATGGTGCCATGTCTATCCATATGGCAGAGGAATATCTGGCAGAAAATACCTGATATATAAAATGCGCTACTGAAAATTATCCTCCCCCGTCTTTCTTATTCGGCGTTTCTGCTGCTTCTGAAACATAATGAATAGTACTGGACAAAAGGAAACGTTACGGGACTGCCAGGAAAAGAAAGACAACGGGTCCCCCATGTTTCCAAATAACCTGTCCCCAGACAAAAACCCCCTCAAACCGGGGGTTTTCAGAAAGCAAGAAAATTGAAAAAATAAAGATCCGGACTTTATCGTCCCGACCTTTATTTTTGGAGCTGCTGGTGAGAATCGAACTCACAACCCCGTCATTACGAGTGACGTGCTCTGCCTTTGAGCCACAGCAGCATGCTGTCTATTTTCATTTATTTTGACAGATGTAACGCCATTCAGTCAAAATCAGGATAATTGACTAGGCTAATATTTTTATATGTTTACAATTTTATCACACCCCCCTCTACTCGTCAATATCCAAACTCAAACATAATATAAATATAAAATTATGGCCATGCCATTGCCAATGGTTATACCATAGTTTCTCATCCCAATGGAATAGAGTGGGCCAACTATCATGCGTTCTCTCCGGGCAGGTCAATCTCCCCCCCTTCAATAAAACACTTCGTCTAAGATAAGCCCTTGGGCAGGGAGGGCTGGCCCTGCAAGCAATCGATCTCTGGAGTCTAAGACAGCTGGAAGGGAGGCGACATCCCGTTTGCCTTCTCCCACCTCCACCAAAGTACCCGCCAGAATACGCACCATGTGGTATAAAAAGCCGTTTCCCTCAAAGATGAGGCGCACCTCGTCTCCCAGCTGCCGGACATCCAACGTGGAGAGCGTTCGTACCGAGGACTTTTTAAACCGTCTATTGCCACAAAATGCTTTAAAATCGTGGGTTCCGATCAGGAGAGAAGCTCCCTGCTTCATGGCAGCCAGATCCAGAGGTGGGAGCCAAGTAGTGACATATTTCCGCTGAAACACGTTAGGGATAGTGGATATCCACAAGCGGTAGATATACCGCTTTCCCTTGGCGGAAAGACGGGCATGAAACCGAGGCTCTGCCATGGAGCAGGAGATAACCGCCACATCCTCGGGCAGATATCGGTTGAGATAATTCAAAACTTCCTCCGGAGGAAGGGCCTTGGTCAAATAAAAATCAGCGCACTGTCCCCTCGCATGAACACCGGCATCGGTGCGCCCAGCCCCCCTGATCTCTACCTCTGCTTCATTTAGTTTGGACAGGACAGTCTCCAGCTTTCCTTGGATGGTCCGCCCAGTATTACCCTGCCGCTGCCAGCCGTTATAACGACTGCCATCATAAGAAAGAATCATTTTATAATGTTTCATAAAAGCCTCCCGCCCCTTGTAGCCAGAGTAAAAAGATGGTATCATACATAAGCTAGAAACCCGTTTATCATAACCTATTTTCTCCTTTAAGACAAGAAGAAAAAACACTTGGGGAAAAACGGGGATGAATTAGAGTTTAATCTCTTTACTTTTTTGGAGGAGTCCATATCCATGAAATTGATGGTCATCGACGGCAATTCTATCGTTAACCGTGCTTTTTACGGAGTAAGCCAAAACCTGACTACCCGGACAGGCTTTCCCACCAATGCAATTTTTGGATTTTTAAATATCTTGTTTAAACTACTGGAGGAGGAAAATCCAGATGCCCTGTGTGTTGCCTTCGACCTGAAGGGCCCCACCTTCCGTCACCTGGCTTATGAGGGCTATAAGGCCCATCGTAAAGGGATGCCTGAGGAGTTGGCAACTCAAATGCCAGTGCTCAAAGAGGTACTGGATGTCATGAATATCCCACGCTATGAGCTGGAAGGCTGGGAGGCGGATGATCTTATCGGAGCCATTACTGTGCGGGACACGGCAGCAGGGTGGGATACGGTAGTAGTTACCGGAGACAAGGACTCCCTCCAGCTGGTGACCGACAAGGTCACCGTCAAGCTGGTGTCCACCCGCATGGGGCAAACCACAACCAAGGACATGACCCCAGAGACGTTTTTCCAGACCTATGGCTTTGAGCCCAAAAAGATAGTGGATTTAAAGGCCCTCATGGGGGATGCCAGTGACAATATCCCCGGGGTGACCGGGATTGGGGAAAAGACTGCCATGGCCCTGATCCAGCGTTACGGCTCGGTAGAGGAGCTTTATGCTAACTTTGAGCAAGCGGAGCTAAAGCCAGCGGCCCGGCGTAAACTGGATGAAGGGCGGGATATGGCCAAACTCTCCTATGATCTTGCCACCATCCGCACAGATGCACCCATTGACTTTGCTCCTGAGGATGCCATACGCAAGTCCTGGAATGAAAAGGCCCTCTATCAAAAGCTGCTGGAGCTGGAATTTTCTAAACTTATTGATAAACTTGGTCTTCATCCCGAATCTGCCAGTATGCCGCCAAAGAAAGATGCCTGTGTGGGAAACTGCACCAGCGAAATGGTTACCGACCGTTCCCGCATGGAGGAACTGCTGGAGCTGTGGCGAAACAAAGATCATGTGACCTTGCTGGCCCTCCCTGAATTAAGGGGAGTATGCGTCGAATACTGGCTCAGTGAACATGAGAACCATGCAGCACTGATCCTTGCTGACAGACTGGATTGTTACAATGATTTTCTTCAAAAACTATTTTCAGCGGATATTAAAAAGGTTTCTCACCGCGTAAAGGATCTGATGCACGCACTCCTGACGGAGGGTCTGTCTACTGAAGGTTTTATTTTTGATACTGAGCTGGCAGCCTATCTGCTCTCCCCCACCGATGGCAGCTATGAGCTTGAGAAACTTTCTATATCCTATTTTAATTTTGAGAGTGCCAAGGCTAAGGACTATCTGGCCCCTGATGCCTTTGGCTCCTTATTTACTTTTGAGACAGCGAAAACCGAGGGAAACGATCCCTACGCCGGGGAGAAGAACCGGGAAAAAGTGGCAACAGTATCCGGCCCCATGGGGGCTTTGTTAACCCATACCTCTCTTATTGATTGCTTGTACCGTGAGCTGAAAAAGAGGCTAGAGGAATTGGACATGCTTGCTCTGCTTACTGATCTGGAACTTCCCTTGTGTCCAGTACTCGCTGAGATGGAACGGATTGGCTTTCTGGTAAATCGGCAGGCTTTGGCCGACTTTGGTTCTATGCTCACCGACCGTATCAGGGAACTGGAGCAATCCATCTATCAGCTTGCTGGAAAACAATTTAACATCAACTCCACACAGCAGCTGGGGCACATCCTTTTTCACGATTTGGGCCTACCCCCGGTGAAAAAAACGAAAACAGGCTACTCCACCAGCGCCGAAGTGCTGGAGAAGTTGCGCTCCCAGCACCCTGTGGTGGAGCAAGTGTTGGAATACCGTCAGCTGGCCAAACTCAACTCTACCTATGTGGAAGGTCTGGCCAAGGTCATCGCCCCAGATGGACGAATTCACACCTCCTTCCAAAACACGGTCACCGCCACCGGGCGACTGTCCTCCACCGAACCCAACCTGCAAAATATCCCTGTGCGAACCCCTCTGGGCGCTGAAATGCGCAAGATGTTTATGGCAGGTCCGGGTAATATACTGGTGGATGCCGATTACTCTCAGATTGAACTTCGCCTGCTGGCTCACATTGCCGGAGATCAGGCCATGCAGGATGCCTTTAATACCGGGGCGGACATCCATACCATCACCGCCAGCCAGGTGCTGGGAATCCCCGTGGAAAAGGTCACCAAGGCCGAGCGTTCCTCCGCCAAGGCAGTAAACTTTGGCATTGTGTATGGAATATCCTCCTTTTCTTTATCCCAGGATATTCATGTCTCAGTAAACGAGGCGAAGGAGTATATGGATCGTTATCTCTCCACCTATGCCGGTGTGGCACGCTACCAGAAGGAAGTGGTAGAAAAAGCAAAGTCCGAAGGCTATGTCTCTACTCTCATGGGTCGCCGCCGTTGGGTGCCCGAGCTTCGCTCTTCCAATTTCAACCAGCGATCCTTTGGTGAGCGGGTGGCCCTCAATGCCCCAATCCAGGGTACGGCGGCCGACCTTATCAAATTGGCTATGGTTCGAGTGGACTGCCGTTTGCGGAAAGAGGGTCTCAAGGCCCGTCTGGTACTCCAGGTTCATGATGAACTCATTGTGGAGTGCCCGGAGAAGGAGACTGAAACTGTCAAGAACATCCTCAGGGAGGAAATGGAAGGGGTCGCCACTCTCGCAGTTCCACTCACCGCCGACGCTGAAGCGGGACAAACCTGGGCAGAGTGCCATTAATGGTATCTTCTGCTGTGCGCCTCATGGGAAGGAGCATTTTTATGGGTAACAATCAAAAAATAAACTATACCATTCAGCCCATGACTGCTGAGCTCATTCCCGGTATCGCTGCACTGGAACAGGCTTGCTTCTCCCGTCCCTGGAGCGAAGATTCCCTCATGGCCGAGCTATTTAATGAGACCGCCTGCTTTCTGGTTGCTGTCACCACAGAGGGAGAAGTTGTTGGCTACGCCGGCCTTCATTGTATTTTGAATGAGGGCTATATTGATAACGTGGCCGTAGCTCCACAATACCGCCGTCAAGGGATAGCAGAAGAGCTACTAGGGGTCTTTCTGCGTTATGGCAGAGCCCATTTGACCTTCCTCACCCTAGAGGTACGCCCATCCAATGTCCCTGCCATTACCCTATACCGGAAATATGGCTTTCAGGAGATCGGTCGCAGGAAAAACTACTACGACGCCCCCTGTGAGGATGCCATTATCATGACGCTGGAGTTTGACCATGGAACTGAGGCTTCTGACAAAGAACGAACTGACTAAACTGTATAAAAAAGAACTAACTGCCGACTTTCCCAAAGCTGAACTTAAGCCCTTGCGGGCTATGCACCGCCTTATGGATATGCAACGGTATGAGCCAATGCTGATAACACAGGGGCACGAGATTCTTGGCTATGCCATGCTATGGCTACCGGAGGACCGCCATGGGGCACTTTTGGAATACTTTGGGGTACTGCGCGGAAAGCGTAACGGCGGAGTAGGCTCCCACATACTGCAACTTTTGGTAGAGCGTTACGATCAGCTGTTTTGCGAGGCAGAGGCCCCCAATAGCGGGAACCAGGCTGTAGACAGTCTACGCCGGCGGCGACTTGTTTTCTATAAGCGTAACAGCTTCCGACTTCTTGACTATGAGTGCGCTCTGTTCGGCGTCCACTTCAACTGCCTCTACCATGGGCCGGAGGCTGACGACCGCAAGGTTGAGGCTATGCACCGCCAGATATACGCTGGTTACTTCTCAGCCTGCCACATGGAACGCTTCATCCAAATTCCTCTGCGTCCTGGGGAGGCCATCCATCCTGCCCCAAAATGGATAGAGGAAGATGAGAAAAATATATTCCTTTCAAAATAAATTTTTAAAAAGCAGGTGTTTTTGTGAATATCCTTGCCTTCGAATCCTCCTGTGATGAAACTGCCGCCGCCGTAGTGCGCAACGGAAGAGAGGTACTTTCCTCTGTGATAGCCTCGTCGGCGGATATGCACGCTGTTTACGGCGGCGTGGTACCGGAGATCGCTTCCCGCAAGCATGTGGAAGCAATTGCGGGACTTGCGGGAGAAGCCTTGCGTCAGGCCGGCCTTGAAAAGAGAGAGGTAGATGGGGTGGCGGTAACATACGCCCCCGGCCTTATCGGAGCGGTTCTGGTAGGGGTAAACTTTGCCAAGGGGCTGGCCTTTGGCCTTGGCGTACCCCTTATCCCGGTACACCATGTGCGGGGGCACGTTGCCGCAAACTATATTGCCCACCCAGATCTGGAGCCTCCCTTTGTCTGCCTGTGCGTTTCTGGAGGCACTACACTCATCGTAGACGTAAAAGGATACACATGTATGGAGGTACTGGGGGCCACCCGGGACGATTCCGCAGGAGAGTGCTTTGACAAGACAGCCCGGGTATTAGGACTGGGCTACCCTGGCGGAGGGCCTTTGGACAGGCTGGCCCAGGGCGGGGATGATAGAGCCTACCAATTTCCCCGTGCCCGGGTGGACGACCATCCCCTGGACATGTCCTTCTCCGGGCTGAAAACGGCGGTGCTCAACTTAATTCACAATAGAGAGCAAAGAGGGGCATCTTTGAACCTACCTGACCTTGCGGCCTCTTTTGCCGCCGCTGTCTCCGACAGTCTGATTCCCCGGGTAATAGTGGCTTCCCGCCAGTGTGGCTATCAAAAAGTAGTAGTGGCAGGAGGGGTAGCCGCTAATAGCCGCATTCGGGAGGATTTGGAGCAGGCCTGTCTTCAAGAAAATATTCGCCTGTGGCTTCCGCCCCTGTCGCTATGCGGCGACAATGCCGCTATGATTGGCTGTCAGGGATATTATGAATACCTAGCTGGAAATAGCGCGACTATGTCCCTCAATGCCTACGCGGTACGGGAGGTGTCAAGAGTATAAACGCTACGCAGAGGTATATAATCCTTATATAGAAAATAAATTATGTAAATTAAATTAACGCCTTAGAGAATAGAAAACCTAGTCAATAGATGTGGAAAACAACGTGGAAGTTGTGGATAACTTCTTATATAAAAATGATTTTCTATAATTATGTAAATTAAAAAGGAATATCATAAAATTTACTTTTATTTTATACACTATAAGTTTTCCATAAAATAAAAAGAGGAGGCATCTTTAAAAATGCCTCCTCTTTTTATTTGATCAAATCCGCCTCCAGCTC
>JAZQMD010000074.1:0-3812 GCA_045543215.1 Oscillospiraceae bacterium | reverse complement strand
GACTGCTGCACCGTCTTTACCCCCAAGCACCCCAAAACCCGCCCTCATTTAGACGAGCTGGAGGAGGCTGAGAAGTGTCTAAATGTGGATAGATTAACAGATGAGGTGGTAACCGGTATCGAACGGGTGGTTCTATCCCTTAATTAGGAGGTTTTGCATGCCCCACATTGTTGAATTGATTTCCGTGGGTACGGAATTGCTTTTAGGAAATATTATAAACTCTGATGCACAGATGCTTTCCCGAGAGCTATCCTCCCTGGGCCTAAACGTCTACTATCACTCGGTGGTGGGAGACAATCCCCAGCGGCTGCGTCAGGTGGTGGAGCAGGCCAAGAAGCGGGCCGATATCCTCATTACCACTGGCGGTCTGGGCCCCACCTGCGACGATCTGACTAAAACTGTTCTAGCCGCCTGTTTTACAAAGCAACTGAAACTGGATCAAATCAGCGCCCAGCGCATCCGCGCCTATTTTGAAAAGCTGGGCAGAGACATGACGGAAAACAATATGAGCCAAGCCTTTCTTCCAGAGGGGTGCACCGTCTTTCCAAACGACTGGGGCACAGCCCCCGGCTGCGCCTTTGAGTCAGAAGGCAAATATGTTCTCATGCTTCCCGGTCCGCCATCGGAGTGCCTGCCTATGTTCAGCACCTATGCTATCCCCTATCTTCATAAGCTGAGCGAGGGGATTATTGTCTCCCGCTCGCTGCGGGTATTCGGCATGGGGGAAGCGGCCGTGGAATCCCTTCTGCGCACTCAGATGGACCGCCTGACCAACCCAACTCTGGCCCCCTATGCTAAAATGGGAGAGGTAGAACTGCGCATTACCGCCAAAGCGGACACCCAGGCTGAGGCTGAAGCCCTTATAGAACCGATAGAGGCGGAGGTTCGACAAATCCTGGGTGACTTGATTTACGGCCTGGATGAAGACTCCTTAGAGTCGGTAGCGATTAATCTTCTGGCCAGTAATCATCTTACTTTAGGCTGCGCCGAGTCTTTTACAGGTGGCCTGTTTTCCAAACGGATTACGGATGTGCCCGGATCCTCCCAGGTATTTCGGGGAGGGATAGTAAGCTATACCAACTGTATCAAAGCCAGGCTGCTTGGAGTAGACACTACTCTACTGGAAAGGGATGGCCCTGTTTCCCGCCCGGTAGCCGAGGCCATGGCCCAAGGTGCCAGACAAGTTCTGGATTGTGACCTGGCGCTCTCTTTTACCGGTGTAGCCGGCCCTGGCGAAGATGAGTGCGGCAATCCGGAAGGGCTTGTATTTGTGGCTCTGGCCTTTCAGGGAAAATTGCGGTTACGGCAGCTCAGGCTTGGCAAGGGACGAGAGCGCATCCGCCATACGGCGGTCAACCATGGGTTAGATATGATTCGACGGCTTTTACTTGATTTACCAGAGCCGGAAAAATAAAAGATAAACCCGGGCGCTATATCAAGCGTCCGGGCCTACCTTTTGAGGATTAAAACAGAGGATACAATGAAATGAAACTGCTTCTTGCAAGTGTTATATTATGGGAAACTTATTACAAAAATTCGAGATACAATATTACAAAAGTATGAAGTTTTCTTCTATGCCTATCTTTTTTAATACTACTCTACCTTTCAAAAAAGTAGAAGGGCGGCAGTAAACTGCCGCCCTTCTAAAAACATGGAGGATAGAATGAAAAAGAAAAAATAACTCTTGCAAAAACTAAAATACTCTCTATTCATTACAAAAGTTCAAATATAAGTATTACAGATATATGAAGTTGATCAAAATTTCAACAATTTTTACGTACTTTTTGAAAAAACGTTCTTAATAAGTAGGCACACTCTTCCGCCAGAATACCACCATAAATTCGGGGTCTGTGTCCGAAACCTTCCTCAAACAGATTTAGTATTGACCCACAGCAGCCAGATAGAGGCTCTTTTGTTCCGTAATACACTGCGGCAATACGAGCATTAAGAATAGCCCCAGCACACATAGGGCATGGCTCCAAGGTAACATAGAGGGTACAATCCTCTAACCGCCACGAACCAAGCCGGGCACAAGCCGCTGCAATAGCCTCCACCTCCGCGTGGGCAACGGCACTGCCCTTGGCTTCTCGCCGATTATAGCCTTTGCCGATTACTGCCCCGTCAGGGCCGACCACCATACAGCCAACAGGTACATCCCCTTCCCCCATAGCCAGCTTCGCCAAATCCAATGCATGACGCATATAATCCTCGTGTTCCACAGACCGTTCCTCCTCCGCTTTTATTAAATTATCTTTATTGTACCACGGCTTTGTGCTATCATAAAGGAAAATCTACCAAGATATCTGATTATATACTATTCTGACACCCGTGTTTAATGGAATGGAAAGGAGAGATATTAATGCGGTTACCCCAAACTTATAAAGTTCTTTTTCTAATAACACAAGCTATCCTTTATTTCTCCTTTCTACTATTAGATCTACTTGTAGTTGGACAAAAGCTTTCTTTATGGCTGAAATATGGGGCAATTGTGTTATGCTTTGTCCTGGCTCTAGCTCAATTGTCCAAAAGCCTTCATCATAGGTTGACTACAACTGCCTTAGCCTTTACCCTTTTAGCAGACCTATTCCTTCTTCTCCTAAACCGCTTCTATCTCACCGGGCTGCTCTTTTTCTGCATTGTCCAGATCCTGTATCTAGCCCGTATCCGCCTGGTAGGAGGTTGGTCCTATCCGCTTTGTCTAACCGCCCGGCTGGCCCTCCCCACCTGCGCACTTTTTCTCCTTTGGTCTGTCAACGCCCTTACCCTACTCAACGCAGTCTGTACCATTTATTTTTCCCAATTACTTTGCAATGCCCTGGAAAGTCACACCCTCCAAGGCCGCACCCCCTGGGCAGGAGGCTTTCAGGCCGGACTATGGCTCTTTGTAGGGTGCGACCTATGTGTTGGTCTGCACAATCTGTCCCTCCCCCTCCCAGATTGGTTGGAATGGCTCAGCTCCATTGGCATGTGGGCCTTCTATCTTCCCAGTCAAATTCTTTTGAGCCTTTCTGTCCCAGAGGATAGATCGGCATCCGCCGCTCCACTCAATTTCTAAAACTCGCCACCCAATAGACCTTAAATGGAGGATTACTTCAATGAAAACAAGCAAGCTACTTACCTTTGTTTTGAGTATATCTACCGCTTTTGCTGTCCTAACTTCCTCTATTGCCGCTCCCATCCTAATTCGTCCCTTCTACTATGCTCAAATTGATGCCCTCCACTTGGTGGAGCGCACCGGTTGGAGCAAGGAAATTATTCGAAAAGCTTATGATCAGGTGTTAGATTTTTGTATCCTTGGCACGGAATTCTCCACCGGTCAGCTTCAGTGGTCTGAATCGGGACGGGATCATTTCTTGGATGTCGCCGCCCTGTTTCGTTTAAATTTTTGGTTGTTATGGATGTCTATGATTGCCATCATTTTTACCCTTCTTATCGCTCGTTTGAAGAAGCTCTCCTTTTGGTGTCCCTTAGGACGGGGACCCTTTTTCTGGTCAGGGATAGGCCTCTCCTCCCTATTCCTCCTTATATCGGCTCTGGTCGTCTCAAACTTTTCCCAGGCTTTTGTTATTTTTCATCAGCTGTTCTTTCCAGGTAAGGATAACTGGATTTTGAATCACTACACTGACCAAATTATCCTCATCCTCCCAGAGGAATTTTTTCGCAACTGCGCCATTTTCATCGTAGGCTTACTGCTGCTTTGTTGCAGCGGATTAATTGCTTTTGATCTGCTGAAAAGACCTGACCGCCATAACCCTCCGGGAAAAGAATAAAAAGCCCCGGGGCCCCCCGGGGGCGGGGGATTTTTTTTGGGG
>JAZQMD010000073.1:0-23855 GCA_045543215.1 Oscillospiraceae bacterium | reverse complement strand
AATAAACGATTAGTCCATATTTCATCCACTACTGCCTCCATAACAAGGCTAATATTGAAAATACAATCTAATTCTTTCTCAAACATAGCTATTGATTTTATTATGATACTTACATCAATGAACATACTCCAGCTTGTCAATTAATTCTCTTAATTGCTCTACAGTCAGCCAATCCTTATTTTTACCCGAACTATACTCAAAGCCAGGCTCCACCAGTTTTCCCCCAGGAATAATCTTTCCGTATTTTTTAAACCACTCCAGCTCCGGATAAATTACATAGTACTTATCATACTCATAGGTTCGGCGGGCATCCTCAGGAGTAATCATAATCTCATGAAGCTTCTCCCCCTCCCGAATTCCAACTTCACGATAAGCAAACCCTGGGCTCATTGCCTCGACCAGATCAACAATCCTGAAAGATGGTATTTTGGAGATAAACACTTCCCCACCGCCTGCCACTTCCAATGCGTGAAGAACCAACTCAACCCCTGTCTCCAGGTGGATCCAGAACCGGGTCATCCTCTTGTCCGTAACTGGTAGATTTTTCCCCCCGTGGCTAAGCCGTTCTGAAAAAAAGGGAATTACCGACCCTCTACTCCCTGCCACATTTCCATAGCGAACAACAGAAAAGCGGGTCTTTCCCAAAGCCACATAAGAATTGGCAGACACAAACAGTTTATCGGAAACCAGCTTGGTTCCACCGTACAGATTAATGGGATTAACCGCCTTATCTGTCGAAAGCGCTACCACTCGCTCAACACCGCGCTCAATCGCTGCGTCAATTACGTTTGTCGCGCCACCAATATTTGTTTTGATTGCCTCCAGTGGATTGTACTCACATGCCGGCACCTGCTTCATAGCTGCCGCGTGAATCACATAATCCACACCGAAAAAGGCACGCAAAAGACGATCCTTGTCCCGTACATCGCCCACAAAAAAGCGTAGCACATCCTCGTTCCCCTTAAATTTCTCCTTCATCAAAAACTGCTTATATTCATCTCTGGAGAATATTACAATTCGTTTGGGTTTATAGTTTCTGAGCAGATATTCTGTAAAATAGTTCCCAAAGGAACCGGTCCCCCCCGTAATTAAAACACTTTTCCCATCAAATATATCCTTCATAGCCAATTAAGCCTCTTTTCCACATCTTATGCTTACAGCTTTTATCTCCCAATTCTTTCAATCCATGTTCATGTGAGGGAAGATAATCTTATAGACCTGTTTTTTTCTCAAAAAGTTCTACCGCCTCAACAATATTACTAACTCCATATCTGGAGGCATCCAGCACCTCTCCACCAAATTGGTCAACTTCCTCCCGGTAAGATTTTTGGGCCTTACTCTTCTCCAACTCTTGCTCATCCACATACCGAAGCGTCAAAGCATCCCTATAAACCTCTCGCTCAAACCACTGCATTTGCTCTTTTCCCAGCTTTTTTGCCATAAACCTTTCCATATGAACAAACAGATCATAAGTATCTCTTGTTAAAACATGATAAGACTGAGAGGCATGCAAGACCACTGTCCTCCAATCCAAAATTTGATCGGCTTCCTTTTCTGTAAGGAGGCCTTCTTCAACCGCTCTTGACAACACCCTATACAAAGAGCAGATATCTACTCCAAGCCCGTATATAAGTCTTTCCCTTGCCAGCGGTATAAATAAACCCATGTTTTCCCACTGGTAAACTTGCTTACGCGCTTGGGCAGCCTTCTCCCCCTCCGCCCTGGGTGTAACCCCACCTACAAGGTAGCCTATGGAGTTATCACTCATTCCTGCAATGGTAATGGGATAATAGATCTGCAAAATCCTCTTATTAATACAGCAGTTAATCATTCCAGTCTGCAAATCCTGATTAGAACCATCAAACAGTTTTCCCGTTTTCCCCAGCAACGTCTTCAGGTAACGCCGCCGAAATCCCGAATTGATATACAGCAGCGGCATGACATAGGCCATCTGCGGATTTTGGGCCACACCCTTTAAGATGTTGCCTGTATCCTCCAAATAAGCTTGTATCTTTTGCTTTTTATACTTGCGGGGAATCTGGAACATATTCTCCTGTCCTCCGTTGAATCCGGGCCAGGCATAAAAACCGCGATCCCACTGTATGATCTCCTCCTGGGGGGCACGATCCATTACCTGTTTGATTACCTCCAGGCCCCAAGGAAGCATCCCGTCATCCGACCCTATGGACACAACAAACTCGCCCCGCGTTTGCAAATAACCAAACTCGAAGCTTTTGGTCAGCGTCAGGCTGCGGGGCGTGCGCACATATCGAATCCTGGGATCCCCTAACTCCTGGCACAGGTCATAAATACCAGAATCACCATCCACCGAATTATCGCTTATTACAACCTCATAGCTTCCCTGATAGCGCTGTTTCAGACAAGTCTGGATTGTGTAGCGCAATGTTTTTGAGGAGTTTCTGGCTGGTATCAGGATAGAAAAGTCAACCTCCGGCTTTGCCTCCAAATCGGCACGTACGTCATATCCGTAGAGATCGCTTATGTATGACAAATAGCTTCCTACCCAGCCAAATTGTAACTTTTCTTCCTTAAAATCAGCTTCATAGGGAGAAAGTCGTCCGATCCTGCCTCGTATCCCCTCTCTGATACACAGCTGCTCCAGCAGATGTCCGCTACACAAAATAACCGCGTTATCCCTTTGGCTCTCTTCCCTGCAAATGTGGTCGATGACATACTCCCGGTTGTCGCCGTATATCTCCCCCTCTTGCACCAGTGCCACAGGAGGAATGATGCACATATCCGGATACCGCTGGATATGATCCATGCTGACCTCAATCGTCTGCCTCAAATCCAAGCGGTTCTCTGTCTCAAACACCAGCGGCGGGCCTAATAGGAACACCTGATGGCCAAGCTTGTGCAAAAGAAAGCCCAAAATTTCCAGTGCCCGATTTAATGATTCATCCATGACCAAAATAAAAGTGTTCGCCTTTTGGGGGCACAGCTTCTCTTTCAAATACCCACAGTTTTCAAGCTGATCGAACCAGCGCGCTCTGGAATCCTGTTGCACATTCCCCACCTGCATCCGTACCATCCTGACAATCAGATAAGCAATGATATCCGCCGTATGGTAAAACCGATCCCCAAGGTCCTCAAGAGCAGCTAGATTCTCGGAATCCTCCGATAAAAGCTCCAACCCTTCTGCCAGCATTTTTTTCAGCTGGTCACAATCCTGCCCGCAGGCTCTTTGATAGCAATACTCCTCCCGGAGCGCATCCCACTCCTCCCCCTTTTGTCGGAAGGTGTTGATTCGAAACTGCATACATTCCTTTAATCCCGGGTAATCTTCTCCCAAAAAATATTTATGGTCCAAAATTTTTAGAGCAGCCTCCGGGGCTCCCTCTTTTTTTAACACATATTCTGCCTTGGCCACAAACCACAAAAGACGGACAGGCTTATATGCATACAGCTGTGTAAGAAGCGCTTGCGCTTTTTCAAGCTTTCCTTTTGCAATATGCCCCCGGATGGCGCTGATCCGCTCAAAATATTCCCTTTGCGTCATGTCCTTTTCTCCATTTTAATTAGACTTTCTCTCCAAACCCCTCAGCAAATTCCCTGATTTGTCTGCGGCAAATCTCACAGGCATCCTTGCTCTTATAATCCCGGTACCACTCTGCCGTCCAGCGCAGGGCCTCCTCCAAAGACAGGCGAGGCCTCCAACCTAGTCGGGTCTTCGCCTTGGTGCTATCCAAAAGCAATTTCCCCGCCTCATGGGGGGTGTTTGCGTCCATCCGCTTCTTCACTCCATCTCCTCCACACAGGCTTATCATTTGCTCCGCCACCTCGCCCACAGTGGCAGTCTGTTTTTCTTCCGGCCCAAAATTCCATCCCTCACTGTATTGCTCCGGACAATTCCATAACCCTTGAGCCAGCATCAAGTACCCCCCCAGAGGTTCCAGAACAAACTGCCATGGGCGGATGGCCCCCGGGCTACGAAGTTCCACCATCCTTCCGCCCTCTATCGCCCGGATACAATCGGGAATCAGTCGGTCCTCCGCCCAGTCTCCACCACCGATCACATTTCCCGCCCTGGCGCTTGCAACTGCTGTGTGGCACGTCCCCTGCGTTTGAAAAAAGGATCTGCGGTAAGAGGAGATGAGCAATTCGGCACACCCCTTGCTAGAGATGTATGGATCATGTCCACCCATAGGATCAGTTTCCCGGTATCCCCGCATGGTCCCCCGATTTTCATAACATTTATCCGTGGTAATCATTACTGCGCTGCGCACGCACCCCGTCCTTCTGGTCGCCTCCAGCACATTGAGTGTCCCCATTACATTTGTCTCATAGGTCAGCCAGGGTTGTTCATATGACAACCTAACCAATGGCTGCGCTGCCAGGTGAAACAGGATCTCTGGCCGGTATTTTAGAAAGACTTCCTCCAAGCGTTCTGCATCCAGAATATTCCCACGAATGTCCGTAACCTGCTTCTCCAGACCGCAGACTACATAATTGTCCCGCTGGGTATTGGGCGGTAGCGCATAGCCGATGACCTCGGCTCCCATCTCCAGGAGCCATATACACAGCCAGGATCCCTTAAAGCCCGTATGCCCCGTAACTAAGACCCGCTTCCCCTGCCAAAACTTTTTTGTTATCTTTAAGGCATCCATAGAAGGCCTCTCCCTTTACTTTACATAGCTGTTTACAAAGCCCTCGATCTCTTCCACCATGTACCCGAGCATCTCCCGGGTCATCTTCGGATAAACTCCAATCCAGAAAGAGCGTTCCATGACTGCATCCGTATTGCACAGAGAACCTGATACCCGATACCCTTCGCCCCTTTTACGCAGCTCGTCAAAACATGGATGGCGCAAGATGTTTCCTGCAAACAGGTTTCGCGTCTGAATGTTTTTACGCTCCAGGTGGCGGACAAGCGCATCCCGGCAGAAACCTGCACCTTCTTTTACCGTGAGCAAAAATCCAAACCAGCTGGCCCTACCGTTAGGCTCCTCCTCCGGGAGGATTAGTACGTCCGAAACCCCGCTTAACGCCTCCCGCAAAAAGTGCCAATTATTACGGCGCAGGTAGACAAAATGATCTAGCTTTTTCAGTTGCGCACAGCCTATTGCCGCTTGCAGATCGGTGGCCTTCAGGTTATATCCCAAATGAGAATAGACATATTTGTGGTCATATCCTTCTGGGAGTTCTGCAAAACGGCCCTCAAAGCGATGGCAGCAGGTACCGTCCTGCCCTGGTGGGCACCAGCAATCCCGCCCCCAGTCCCGAAGGGAGTTTACAATACGATAGAGCCGGCTGTCGCTTGTATAAACCGCACCACCCTCTCCGGTTGTAATATGGTGCGGAGGGTAGAAGCTGGATGTTCCAATATGCCCCAGTGTGCCTGTTTTTTTCCACTCTCCCTGAAAGCAGTATTCCGTTCCCAGGGCATCGCAGTTGTCCTCTATTAGCCAAAGGCCGTTTTGGTCGCAAAAGCGGCGGACCGTTTCCACGTCAAAGGGATTTCCCATGGTGTGGGCCAGCATCACCGCTTTTGTCTTAGACGACAAAGCCCCCTCCAACGCCGCCGGATCAATATTATACTGAGGGATGGTAATGTCCACAAACACCGGGATTGCCCCACACTGTATGATGGGAGCTACGGTGGTGGGGAAGCCTGCGGCCACAGTAATTACCTCGTCCCCCGGGCGTATCCTCCGCTCCCCCAACGTGGGGGATGTAAGGGCGGTGAAGGCCAAAAGATTAGCTGACGACCCGGAGTTGACAAAGGAGCAGTATTTTACACCCAAATAGTCTGCCAGTCCCTCTTCAAACTCCCTAGTAAAATGCCCGCCGGTAAGCCAAAACTCCAGAGATGCATCCACCAGTTTTTGAAGCTCCTCCTGGTCAAACACCCGACCTGAATAAGCAATGCGACTCCCCGCCCGAAAGGTTGGTTCCTCTCCAAACTGCGCCTGATAATACTCCCTTGTCAAAGTCAGGATATCTTGCCTGATTTCCTGTGGATTTCTCATGGGGTAAACTCCTTTTCCTTAATGCATCGGCCTCCCACAGGGCGAGTCCGCCCCTACCATACCTTCCAAGGCGCCCCACCACTGTTCCAGAGGGCTTCCAGCCGTCCCCGATCCCGCTGGGTGTCCATGCACTGCCAATAACCGTTATGTTTATAGACTTCCAACTTGCCTTCCTTTGCTAAAGCCTCCAGCGGCTCACGCTCTAAAATACAGCTTTCCGCAGAAGTAACGTAGTGGAAAATCTCCGGCTGCATCACCATAAATCCTCCGTTAATCCAGCCGCCGTCCTCCTTCGCCTTCTCCCGGAACCCTGTGACCAGCCGTCCGGCTCCATCCAGATCCAGAACACCGAAGCGCCCGCCGGGCTGAATCGCAGTAAGTGTAACCGTTGCTCCCGATGTTCTGTGCTGCTCCAGCAGGTTCGTCAAGTTCACATTGCTCACCCCATCGCCATAGGTCAACATAAAAGATTCATCTCCAACGTATTTCTGAATCTTACTAATCCTTCCCCCAGTCTGGGTTTGTAGGCCTGTATCTACCAGGGTGACACGCCAGGGTTCGGCCACGTTTTCATGAACGGTCATCTGGTTTTCTTCAGAAAAATCAAAGGTCACATCGGAGCGATGAAGGTAATAATCAGCAAAGTACTCCTTAATAATGTGCCCCTTATAACCGCAGCAAATGATGAAATCCCGGAATCCAAAGGCAAAATAATATTTCATAATATGCCATAGGATGGGCTGATCTCCAATTGTAATCATGGGCTTGGGTCGCAAATGGCTCTCCTCGCTGATACGGCTGCCCAACCCTCCCGCCAGAATAACAACCTTCATTGGAGTATCTCCTCCGGCTCCTTAAGGAGAAACGCCACTTGCCGGTAGGCTGGACTGGCTTTGAGCATAGTCACTGACGGATCATCAGCCGGATAAGCAGCAAGAACAGCCTTTACCTTCTCTGCCAGCTCCAGCAGTTCCGGAGGAGCATCCACAATGCGCCCGGCCCGGAATTGGGTCAGCAGAAACTCCACCGCCGGCTTCATCCCGCTGCAGGCTGCAAGCCCCTCCCGCAGCAGACGCACATAGGACACCCCATCTCCCTCATCCAGCGCGTCGAATGCCCGGTAAAGAAACCACCCAAAGCGGTTGGCAGCGGAAATAATATGAATTCGCCCCTCTTCCAGAACCGCAGGCCCATAGCACAGCCTCAAGAAAGCCTGCTCTACTTCGGCAAACCGCCGCAATAACTCCATCCCCTGCTGGACATCCTTCCAGTCGTAAGCCTGAACTGCAGCCAGGCTCAGCATCCTGGCCCAGCACAATCCCTGGGGATCTTCAGGTAGGGAGATGTCATGCTGTCGGCACGCCAGCTGGAAGAGTATCTCCCCCTCCAGAGAAAGCCGCCCGGCTATCTCCCCCATCTCCTCCAGATACAAGGGCTTTTCCGGTATTGGGAAACGTACTCCTTGTCCCAAAGCATAAATTAGCGCCTGAATCGGTAGCTTATCCCAGCTTTTCACGCCATTCAGGGCCAGTTCTATCTCGGCGGTATCCTCCAGTTCCATAATCCGGGCGGCAAGTCCAGCCTCACACAACTCCTCCAAGGGGAGGAAAAGCGTATAAGACGGGCGGCAAAAGCCTTCTCGATTTTCTTCCTCATCCCTTATCTGGGTCTGGAACGCCATCTGAGCCGCCTTTTCAAAGATAACCTTGCGCTGATCCGCCCTTTTTTTAGAGGGCTCTGGCACACCAATCCCTTCCCAAAAAGCAAGAATCAGGGGCGCAGTATCCAACTTACTTTGGGTATGCAACTCCCGAAGAGAGAGCAAATAATTTCTCGTCTGCTCATCATCCATAACTTTACAATCCAAGCTTTTGAGAAGCTTATAAGCCTTCTCCGTCTCTCCCTCATGGACATAGGAATTGGCCAGAAAAATGCACAGGTTCATCTCCCAATGAGGAGTGGCCATCATAAGCGTACTGTAAAGTAGTGCATTTTGATCTCCCCGTCCTGCGCGGTGGTCGACCAAGGCCCGTCGATATTGCTCTCCTCGGCGGATGCAACCGGCATAGTCCTTTTGATCCCAGCTGTGCCCAAACGCCACATAAGCCACATCGATACGGGTAAACGTGGAATCGGGAAAGCACTCCTCTGCCCGCGCAATCCATTCCTCCAATTCAGGAAGCCTTTTCTCGCGAGCAAAGACCACAGCATAACGGAAAATGGGCGCTCCGGCCTTATCCCAATCCGGAAGCTTTTCTTCCACGCCCGATATAGCCTGGCGCAATCGTTCCAGATAATCTGATTCTCTAGTTCCACTCTCCAAATATTGCATCAGGGTAAACAAATCATCCGGCCTTTTTTTCAATTGCTCCCGCAATAAAGTTAAATTTCTCTCCAGCTTTTCTCTGCCCTCATCTTCTCCAAGCCCAATGTAGCCATCATGATAAAAAATTGCTTTATTGAGAGGAACAATACACTCCGGACCACCTTTCTTAGATCTCCAATGCTCATGGATCGCCCCCTCATAACGTATCCCGGTAGACATATGTATCATTCGAACCGCCAAGAAATCTTTATAATTTTCATCCAAATCTGCAGAAGTATAATTGCGTAGAACAACTGCACAATAGGCCCAGGTTTGTTTCTTATAATCTTTTAAAAATTTTACAAGCTGGCTAACATCCTCATCCAGCCACTCGTCGGCATCAATCGTTAGATACCATTCCCCATGGGCCCGGTCCATTACGGCATTACGAGCGGCCGAAAAGTCATTGATCCATGGAAAATCAAAAAGAATATCCGCATATTTTTCCGCGATCTCCCGGCTGCCGTCGTTGGAACCCGTATCCGCCATTACCAGCTCGCACGGTACTGCCTCACGCAGAGGCTGGAGTGACTTCATGCACCGCTCCAAGCAGCGGATCTCATTTTTAAAAATCATGCCAATGGTTAATAAGGGCTTGGACATCAGATTTTCCTCCTTCTTAGGCCTGGATCTATGGGAAAGCCGCCGCCTGGCAACAGCTTTCCCATAGGTCCCGGACATGGAAAAGAGGGGCTGGCTCTCGCCCGCCCCTCTTTTCGCCGGGTTTTTTGGTCTGTGTAGTGAGCTTACTGCAACAGCTGTAGCACGCCCTGGGGAACCTGGTTGGCCTGAGCCAGCATCGCCTGAGCGGACTGGATCAGAATATTGTTCTTGGTGTAAGCCATCATCTCTTCGGCCACGTCGGTGTCGCGGATGGTGGACTCAGCATCCTGGATGTTCTCTTCCATGACGCTCAGGTTATTGGCGGTATGCTCCAGACGGTTCTGGGTAGCACCCAGAGTACCGCGGATGGAGGACACGGTATTGATGGCATCCTTAATCTTATTCACAGACTCTTGAGCAGTGGTCTGGCTGGAAATATCAATACCGGTAAGCCCCAGAGCGTTCACATGCATGTCCTCGATGGAGACGGTGAGCTGGTTGTAGTTTTCGGAGGTGTCGCCGATTTGGAGGGTCAAACCGCGGGTGCTGCTGGTAGAGTCAGCGGTACCCTTCTGGATCAGGCCCTTCCAATCTGCCTCAGTAGCTTTGGTGTTGGTAGCGCCGAAAGCATCGGTGGTGCCATCACCGCCGGACAAATCATTGATCTCGTAATCCACGCCGCCTTCCTTCTCAGTGAAGGTAAGAACAGCCTTCTTATCGCCAAAGGTCACATCAGTGCCCACAGTAAAGTTTTTGTTATTTGTAGCCGCAGCAGACAGGCGAGATGCAGCAATCACGGAAATATCAGCATCGCCCACCTTCTTGTCGGTTAGGTCTATCACATTTGCGTAATTCTTAAATGCGCTACTGGCGCCTACGGCAAAGACATAGGTAGTATCGCCAATCTTTAGCGCCATACCGTCGGTGATATCGGCGTCAGCCAGCTCCATAGATGACTGGCCGTACACCCGCTGCCGATCATTGGCCACAGGCTCTTTCTCTACGGTGACGGCAAACTCCTCACCCTGGTTGCTCAACTTTGCACCATCAGCAAGCTTAACATCCATAGCAGCCGCAGTGGTAGGTGCTTTAATAGGCGGCTTGCGCATCGTCATAACCAGCTTGGTGCCGTTCACGCTAACGTCGTACTCGTTGCCGTCGCCATCTGCGAAGTAGCCGTTGGCGCCGTTTGCTTTGGCGTTCATAGCATCAGCCACAGCGGCAGCCAGAGCCGAACCGCCCACATTGCCGCCGGCAATGATGGTCATAGTAACGGAAAGCGTAGTTCCACCGACCTTAAAATCAAAGCTGGTAACAGCAGTTTGAGTAGTGTTGACCAGCTTGGACTGGGCAAAGTCCACGGTATACACGCCAGCCTGCGGCTCAGTAGCCAGCTGACCGTCCTTAATGTTCTTTAGCGCCACGTCAGTCAAGTTGGAGGCCACAGTCTTGCCTTCCATAGAGCCGTCCAGCAAGTTAATGCCGTTAAAGTTGGCCGAGTCAGCAATACGGTCAATCTCAGTGCACAGCTGGTCAACTTCCTTCTGGAGGTTGGCGCGGTCCACCTCGTTGTCATAGGTACCGTTTGCAGACTGGGTAGCCAGGTAGACCATGCGGTTGAGCATGTCCTGGACTTCCTGCATGGCGCCTTCAGCAGTCTGTACCAGAGAGATACCGTCTTTCACATTCTTCTGGGCAGCATCCAGACCAGTAATTTGGGCGCGCATTTTCTCAGAAATAGCCAGACCAGCGGCATCGTCACCGGCGCGATTAATCTTGTAGCCGGAGGAGAGCTTCTCCAGATTGGACTTCATTGCGTTAACGTTGTTGGTGTAGTTGCGATAAGAGTTCATCGCCATAATGTTATGTTGGATACGCATACTGAATCTCCCTTTCAAAATATACCCAAGCGGTTCCTTCCGCCTGGTCCGTTTACGGTGCGAACCCAAAACAGCACACAGCCGGCCGGACTATGAGCTGTCTTATGGCCGCCTATATATTTCAGACGGGCCCCATGGCCTTTGCGGTCCGTTTGAAACCGAATTCTTGAGAGGTGCATGCTTCCGCACCCTTCAGTTAACCCCGGAGAACACACCAATGATGATATCTCCCTTTCACTCGGACAATTAATGCTGGTATACGATCCCCTCTGTTTTGAAATGCGTACCTTTATGAATAAAGTTTTTAAATTGTTTACGTTATTATCATCGGCTATATTTTTAGAAAAATAATAGGCCTCCTGCAAATTTTTTTACTTACTTTTTCTTTTCACAAAGCAGAGAAAATAAACCGGGCTGCACCCTATTTTGAGTGCGGCCCGATTTATCTTATTTAATTGCTGTTTTTACTGGCCCAGCTTTAAGAAGCCGCTCCTGTTCTGGCCTTCATCCCGAGGGAAATTTGATCGGCAATCATAGCAATAAATTCAGAATTGGTAGGCTTTCCTTTGGCATTTGACACGGTATAGCCAAAATATTTCTGAAGGGTTTCCAAGTCACCTCGATCCCAGGCCACTTCAATGGCATGACAGATGGCCCGTTCCACCCGGGAGGCAGTCGTACCAAATTTTTTGGCTACGGCAGGATAAAGCACCTTCGTCACGGCGTTAATCACATCCATGTCCTCCACCGTCAGGCGAATAGCCTCCCTCAAATATTGATAGCCCTTGATGTGGGCAGGCACACCGATTTCATGAATAATTCCAGTAACCTGACGCTCCAGGCTTTGATCGTCCCGCTCCTCCTGCATCACATGGAATTGGCTGCTCTCTGCTGCCAACTGGCCAATCCGTTCGACAAGCGTCTGAATCCGGCAGGGCTTGAGCATGAGGTAATCCGCCCCATTTGCAGCAGCCTGCTCTGCCAGGGAAGATCCGGCGAAGCTGGACAGCACTAGAATCCTTGGTCGAAAGTCCTCTATTTCTTCCAGGACGGTCAGCCCATCCACCCCGGTGAGTACCAAGTCCATAACCACCACATCTGGCCTTTGACTATGGATCAACTCCAACAAAGCGCTGCCGTTCCCTGTAGTTCCCACCACCTCCAGGTCCTCCTCCTGGTCAACTGCCTCCATCAAAATCCTACAGAATTCCTCACTCGTGTCGGCCAACACAATTTTTCTTTTCTCCATGTGTAATCCCCTTCTTTCCCGTATATTTCTACCAATTTTGATTATTATTCTTCCAATGTTTTCCTGTCTCTTAAATTGCCACGTCTTTTCCCATCTTGCAAGATTAAATTGCAAAAAAATCCCATATTTCGTTCGACAAAGTTCGTCGACCACAAAATAATGGGATATGCTAGAAATACACATCCTTGTCTTCTCATTTCATTATAACAAAAAGCGGGAGGCAAAACTGCCCCCCGCCCCCTGTTTTCCTAGCTTGCCGCCAACTCCGCCTGAGCCAACATCCGTTGAGCCGAGGTTGCATACCCACTGGTAGGGTCACCTACCAGCACGTGGGTGACTGCCCCTACCAGCTTTCCGTTTTGTAAAATTGGTGAGCCAGACTGTCCCTGAACAATACCCCCCGTAGCCTCCAGAAGGGTTGGATCTGTGACTTTAATCATAAAGTCCCGACTGTCCCTTGCACTTTCCTGGAATATCTTAGTGATTTCTATGGTATATTCCTTCACCTGATCTTCATTTACGTTGGATAAAATCACAGCTTGGCCTACTTCCACTTCGTTTCGGTTGGCCACCGGTACCGGTTCCAATCCCTGGATCATATCCAGATTTTCCAGTTGGCCGAAGATCCCACATCCCGTATTGGCCCATAGCCGTCCCAAGTCCCGGTCTGTCTGGAAACTACCTTTCAGCTGGCCTGGGCTACCACTCTTCCCCTTCTGCACATCAGCTACATCGGCATACAGAATGCTACCTTCCTCAAGAGGCATAAGCAAAGCAGTATCTGTATCGCTCACCCCGTGTCCTAGGGCACCAAACTTGCCGGTGGCTGGGTCATAAAAGGTCATGGTTCCAATCCCTGCCATAGAGTCCCGGATCCAGGCCCCCAGCTTATAGCTTCCATCTGCTGCGCACCGCACTGCTTTGGCCGTCATCTGCACCTGCTTTTCCCCTCGTAAAGCGCGGATGCTCATAGGCTCTCCATCTAGGTCCTGCAGAACCTCCCGCACCTCTTCAATGGTATCTACCTCTTCGCTATTAATATGGGTAATGATATCCCCTTCTTTAAGCCCACATTCCCGGGCTGGGTTCGCCGCCCCGGCATCAGTGTCAATATCTGACATGCCCACCACAATGACACCGTCAGAAAATAGTTTAATACCAACAGCCCTTCCCAACGGCACTACCATAGTCCCACCGCCTTCCGCTGCCGAGACGGGCAGATGCATCCAGCATAGCGCCAGCACGGCAGCCAACGCCAGCGTCAGCCCTCGGATCGTCGGCAACAGCGCCGCGACCCATGGTTTCATCTCCTCCTTCACGCAAACACCTCTTTAAAAATAAACGCGATTTCCCGCGGCGCGATTTCCCGCGCTGTTGTTACTATGTGCGGCAAAAAAAGTTTGCGTCCCGGCAATGAAACCCACTGTTGACAGGGAGGTATACCCATCCCCCTGTTTTTTAGGGCTTTTTACTTTTCTTCTTCCAAAAGGAGGAAAGCTGGGAAGTTATTTTTTTGCACAAAAAATTTTTTAACAATCGGCTTTCATAGTTTCTCCCAAATTACATAAAATCAATTAAACTTGTTTTTGGAAAGAGGTGTCCACTATAAAAACCCTCTCCCGCCATATTTTTCTAACTTTTGTTTTGGTAACCGTCAGCGGAGTCCTCCTGCACTTTGTCCACAGTCTACTTCCAAACCCTGTTACTGCCCTGATTTCTCCAGTTCGGGAAAGCCTTTGGGAGCATTTAAAAATTATTTACTGGCCCTTCCTGACCGCCCTCCTCCTCACCCGAGGCGGTAAAGCGGGCAGTCGCACCCCATGGCTTCTCTCTTTACTGCTCATCTGCGGGGCTATGTTAATAGCCGGATACACCTATCACATCCTTTTAGGTGGAAAATCCATAATCTTCGACATCGGACTGTTTTTTCTGCTTATGGCAACCGGCTTTTTTCTGCCCCGTCTGTTTTGGCCTCTAGCAGATCAAAAGGCCTGGAGTCCTCTTCTATGGGCCCTAACCATCCTATTGGGCGGAGCCATATTGCTGTTTACCTTCCTGCCCCCTATCGGCCCCCTCTTCATCGATTTATCTGCCGTCCATACCCTAATAACCATTCCTTATTAATAGCAAAAATGGGCTGCTACACACATGTGGCAGTCCATTTTTACAAAGATTAAATGATTATTCTGCCCGTAGGCTGTTTAAGAAGTGTCGAGCTGTTCTGGGTGTGTAGCCGGGATGATACCGCTCCCACTCCAAAGCGCGGGCATGTAAAATTTCCCGATCCAAGTCTAACCCATCCTCCCTGGCCATGCACTCCACCAGGTCCAAGAATTTAGCCTTATCCAAGGCCTGATAGACAATACGCATTCCAAACCGCTCGGACAAAGATGTCTTTTCACCAATGGTCTCCTGGATGTCTACATCGTCCCCGTTTCGGTCAGAGAAACTCTGCCGCACCAGATGCCGGCGATTTGTAGTAGCGTAGATTGCCACATTGGCCGGTCTACGCTCCACCCCGCCCTCCAGGATACTCTTAAGGACGGAGTAGGTAGAATCATCCCTGTCAAAGGCCAGATCATCGATTAAAATGACGAACTTTTGCCGCCGTCCCGCCAATATACGAATGAGCGCAGGCAAGTCGCTCAAATGCTCCTTATCCGCCTCCACCAAGCGCAAATCCTCCAGGCCGGGAACGGTCAGCAGATGCTTCACCGTGGCTGATTTCCCCGTTCCACTTTCCCCGTACAATAGGACGTCATTTACCCTCTGTCCAGACAAAAGTGCCCGGGTATTGGCAATAACCTCCTCTCGCTGAGCCTCGTAGCCCATCATCTCCCCCTCTGCTCCCAAGTCTGGGTCCGCAACGGGGATGAGAGTTCCATTCTCCCATACAAAAGCCCGCCACCGGGCAAATATCCCAGCTCCATCAGTCTTATAAGCCTCAGTAAGCCGATCAAAGGAGAAGGGCGCCTCTGCCCGCCACCGGGGCAGATTGGCGGTCACCGGTCGGTAACCATTCCCCAGCAGCCCATCCATGCTCCGCACATATCCATCGCAATCCTGGATGGCAAGAAGCGCCAGTGTCTCAACGTCCCGCCTGGCAGCTGACTCCAAAGCCGGATCACTCCCGCCCCGCTCGACCAGCAGCGGATAGGGCGCTTGGTCATAGGTTAGGCGCTCTTGCAGCCAACTGCCCAGGCCCTCATGCCCTCCCTGTCTCAGGCTGTAAAATACCTGAGTGTATGCCTCCAGCGCCGCCTCTCCGTCTCCTCTGTCCAAGGCGTCCAGAAGGCTTGCCAGAGTTCTCATGAGCGGGAGTTCCATTATATTTTTGTAAGCGGATATGCCCCTCAGGGCCGCCCGCAGTTCTTGGACATTCATCGGAGCTTCTCCTTACACATCTATCAGATTTTTTCATTGTATCTATCCCCTCCCACCTTGTCAACCGCTTTCACACCATGGCATCCTTCTGATTGTATTTTAGTAAAAGGGGAAAAGAATATTCTTTTCCCCTCGGAACCCTTTGCAAAAGCTTTAACATATGGTATACTCTGACCAATTCTGTTTACAGAAATAGGGTGAAAATATGAATTTAATCGAGAAGCCCCTGGAGTCTCGCATTCTATATACCGGAACGATCATCCGCCTACGGCGCGATACTGCCCGCCTCCCTAACGGACATCTGGCCACGCGAGAGGTGGTGGAGCACCCTGGTGGCGTTGGGATCGTAGCAGTAGACGAAAATAATTCTGTACTCATGGTACGCCAATTTCGCTATCCTCTGGGGGAGATTCTTTTGGAAATCCCCGCCGGCAAGCTGGACAAAGGGGAAGATCACCTTCTTGCAGCCCAGCGGGAGCTATCCGAGGAGGTAGGCGCTGTGGCCGGCAAGTTGACTTACATGGGATACGTCTATGCCTCCCCCGGCTTCTGTGACGAGTCTATTCATCTCTATCTTGCGGAAGACCTTTCCTTTGGCTCCTCTCACCCGGACGAAGATGAATTTCTCCTGGTGGAGCGCATTCCCCTATCCAAGTTGACCACCATGGCCCTTAATGGTGAACTGACCGATGGAAAATCTGTGGCCGCCATCCTCCGGGCCGCCTTTTTACGAAAAGGAGCGTGAACTTCATGTCCAAACGCATCCTCATTGTGGAAGACGAAAAAAACATTGTGGATATTTTGGTGTTTAATCTAAACCGGGAGGGCTACGATACCCTGGAGGCCTATGACGGCAAGACAGGCCTTCAGCTTGCTCGGGAACAGGATCCCGATCTAATCCTGCTGGATTTAATGCTTCCTAAAATGAACGGCTTTGACGTTTGCCGCGCCATTCGCGCTTCCGGACTTTCCACTCCCATTCTCATGCTCACTGCCCGGGAAGAGGAAAGCGACAAAGTCTTAGGCCTGGAGCTTGGCGCCGACGACTATATCACCAAGCCTTTCTCCGTAAGGGAGCTGCTGGCCCGAGTTAAGGCTAATATCCGCCGCAGCGATATGCAGGAATCTTCTTCCTCTACGGAAGATAAGGTGGCCCTGGGCCGTATCTACCTGGACCCGGAGCTCATGGTGGTGTTCAAAGACGGCAAGGCGCTTGATCTTACCCAGCGGGAATATGAGATGATCAAGCTTATGGCAGCCGCACCGGGCAAAGTCTTCTCACGGGAGAGCCTGATGGAGAGCGTCTGGAATTATGAGGGCTATGTGGGGGACGTACGGGCCGTGGATGTGGCGGTACGCCGCCTGCGCGAAAAATTGGAGGACAATCCCGCCGAGCCCAAGTTCCTGGTTACCAGACGCGGCCTTGGTTATTATCTGACGGAAAAGGTGTAACCCTTCGTCCGTCCCTGAAAGGAGGCCTCACCGTGTTTCGCAGCCTTCACATGAAACTAGTGCTCATCATCGTGCTGCTTATCGTCTCGCTCATGACGGTAGTGGGCACTTTTCTTATGAACTCCGCCGTACGTTTTTTTATCAATGACTTTTACACTCAGATTAACGAGGTGACCAGCCGCCCCAACTTCACCCACGACCTCACTCAGGCCACAGATAAAGAAGATGATCCGGTTTCCGTCGTTAACCAGGTTTTAAACGCCTACGTAGGCGAGCTTGGGGTAGATGGCCGTAACCGCAATTATTATATTCTGGATGGCCGAACCGGCAAATATTTGACCGGCTCCGACCAGGATGTAGAATCGACCCTGTCTGTCACCAACAACATATCTGCCGCCCTCATTGGCCAGGTAGGAGATGCCAGTGATGTGACTGCTGATTACATGGACGTAGCCATCCCCTTTCAGCGAGGGGAAGCCAACTATATCCTTTATATCCGTGACAACCGCAATACGGTCACCCAGCTTAACAATGAGCTGTTCTCCCTTATTTTGGAGGCCTTGGTACTGGGGCTGGTTATCTCTCTGCTCCTCTCCTTCCTGCTGTCCAAGACCATGATTACCCCCATTGAGCACCTCACCGATGGCGCCAAGCGGGTGGCCGCAGGTGACTTTAGCCATAAAATAGCCGTGGGTTCCAAGGATGAGATTGGCGTACTGACCGAAAATTTTAACTCTATGGCCCAACAGCTGCGCAACACCATCGCTGCCGTTGAAAATGAACGCAACAAGCTTAACACCCTATTCTTATACATGACTGATGGGGTCGTGGCCTTCAACCTGCAAGGGGAGATCATCCACTGGAATCCCGCCGCCATGGACATGCTCTCCCGTTCCATTAATAAGCAAACCACTTATGATGCCCTCTTCAGTTCCCTTGCCCCTCTATCTGAGGCAGCCTCCTTAGGGCAAGACAGCTATGCCAAACGGGAGTTTCAGGTAGGTGAGCGTCATTTGTCCTGTATCTTTGCGCCCTTCGACCGGGCCAGCCAGGGGGGAATACTTGTGGTCATCCACGATGTAACCGAGCAGCGACGTATCGAAGAACAACGCAGGGAATTTGTTGCCAACGTCTCCCATGAGCTTCGCACCCCCCTTACCAACATCCGCAGCTACGCTGAGACGCTAGCCAGCAACGCCGGGGACATCCCCCCCGCTATGGAACAAAATTTTCTGGATGTCATCCTAAACGAAAGTGACCGTATGACTCACATCGTCCAGGATTTGCTTACCCTGTCCCGTTTTGATTCCGGGCGAGACGACATGAAAATGCTCTCCTTCTCCTTTGGCAAGGCTGTGCAGGATACCTACAATGCCGTGCTCATGGCCGCCCAGCGCCAGGGGCACACCATTACCCTGGATATGCCCCCCTCCATGCCAGAGGTCATAGGTGACCGAGAGCGCATCCTCCAGGTGATGATGAACATTGTCTCCAATGCCATAAAATACACTCCAAATGGGGGGCTCATTAAAATTTCTGCCGGTCTACATGGGAAAGACAAAGTATGGATGCAGGTGGACGATAACGGCATTGGGATTCCTGTCAAAGATCAAAGCCGTATTTTCGAACGCTTTTACCGGGTGGACAAGGCCCGCTCCCGGGAATCTGGAGGTACCGGCCTGGGTCTGTCCATCGCTAAGGAAATTGTAGATCGGCATGCGGGCCACCTTTTCCTTGTGGACAAAGAGGGTCCCGGACTAACTATACGGTTAGAACTGAAAGTAGAGGGCCCCTTCCAGGGCGAGGTGCACCATGTCTGAGCGTCATATTCCTGAGTGGTTAAAAAACCTGCTGATTATTCTTCTCTCTCTGTCTGCCCTTTTACTTCTCACTCGCTCTCCTTTGTATGTAGACTCCCCTCTCCACGCTCGGATACAAAACTTACTGCGTCCTGAAGGGGCCCGCAGCCAGACCTCCATCTCTCTCACTGATGCGACCTGCCCCATTCGTATGGCTGTTGTCAACGACAATGGTCGTTACGGTGTTCAATACGACCATACCGCCGTGGACGAAACCTTTGATCTTCTTGGCCCTCTGCTGGGAGAGGCCCTGAATACTACCGGGCCAACCTTCCCCATTGCCAAGGAACGATGGCACCAGGCCCTGAAATCCCCAGGGATCTATTTTGATTTCGGCAGCCAGATTCCCTTTTCTGCCCTATCGGGTTGGATGGAGGGGGGCACAGTCAACCTTTCCCTTTCCACCAACGTACGTCGGTTGATCCTTGCCACCGGTGATGAAAAAAACACCGTATGGCTTTTTTGGCAAGACGCAGATACCGGAGCCTTTCAGGCCAGTACCACTGATCTGGATTTAGCCCTCCACTTTGCTCCTACCCTTGCCGCTTGGCTACCTAATGCCGCCCTCTTTGCTTTTGAGGAGCCAGCTTACGCTGCCTGCGATCCTTACACCCTCATTACCACCACCCCTACTCCAGCAATATACGTCGCTTCCATCCCCCTCTCCTCTGAAACTCCTAACTCTATGCCCCAAGTGTTGTCTGCTTTATCCTATTCCCCAGCCTCTGTGGCCTCTTACCCCACGAGTGATGGCACCCGCTATACCGCCGGGGACAGTACCTTTCTTCTCACCACCAAAGGAACCCTCTTTTTCCAAGGTGCAGATCCCTTCAGATCTCCCACCTATGACCAGGGGATTGAAGGCAACACAGCCCAATGGATTGAAACCACCCGCCGCCTTACTGCGGATACTCTAGGCCTACTGTGTGGGGAAGCCCAGCTCTATCTCACTTCCGCCCGGTACGAGGGAGAGTATCTGGTCATCACCTACGGCTATAGGCTGAACGGCATCCCCGTATTCCTCCATGAAGAGGGCTGGGCCGCCCAGTTCGTGGTATATAACGGCACTATTACGGAATTTACGCTTCATTTCCGCAGCTATGCCGCTACCTCCACCACTACCCCTCTCCTCCCGGAACCCCAGGCCGCAGCTGCTATGTCGGCGCTGGAGGTAGAAGGAGGTGAGCTTCTTCTTTCCTATCGTGACGGCGGAGGTGACACAGTCACCGCCGGGTGGGCTGCAAGCTGACTGCCCTATGAAAGGAGGCCTTCCTTTGTCCTGGTCAAAGCTAAAAACTATTATTATCTTTATTTTAATTTTTACCAATCTGTTTTTGCTTTTTCTGGTTGGTGGACAGCAGGTTGCCTCCAAGCGCTACGAAACCCAAACCCTTCACCAAATGGTAGATGCCTTGGCCCTCAATGGCATAACCTTGGATAAGGATGCCCTTCCCAGGACTGTGGAACTGCCCGCCCTGACGATGGCCAATAGCGAGCAGACTGAAGCCGCCGCCGCTAAGCTCTTACTCACCGGAGATATTATTAACACGAACAACGGCGGACTGAGGGTCTATTCCTCTGTGTCTGGCAATGTTTCTTTCCGCAGCAATGGGGACTTTTCCGCCAGCATTAGCCTCTCTGCCCAGGAATATGCCTCCCCGGAAGAACATGCTATAGCCCTGTTGGAAACTTTGGGTATTGATCTATGGATTCTTACCGCCAACGGGAATCAAGTCACCACCATTCAAAAGGTAAACGGGGTTCCTGCCTTCAATCTTCAGCTCACGCTCACTTATGAGGCAAAGGTATTAACCTCCATGGAAGGTAAACTTCTTCTGAGCCTCCCTATCATCGATACCGAGCACCCCCCCTCCATAACCATCCCTACCGTCCTGGCAGCCATGCTTGAGTTGGTTTCCAGCGGGGCCGTCTATCGCTCTATTCACCAAATGACAGCTGGCTATCTCACCACCTCCGCCCTATCTGAACCTGCCCGACTCATCCCCGTCTGGTTGGTGGAGACTGATGTAGCCAACTATTATGTAGATGCCACCACTGGTACAGTGAGCCGAGTGAGTTGAGCTATGAGATAATCTACCAAGGGCGATTGCTTTCAGCCTGACAGAGACATCTCAACACCTTTGGACAACCTTTAAACCGCTTAGCATCCACGAAAGCCTTGGGATTTCATTGATAAGCTCATCGGATCTTGTTGATCCCTTTACACGCAAATATCTTCATTTAAATATAATTTTACCCCCTGATGTAGCTTTCCTTTTCCTACATCAGGGGGTATTCTACCTATTGTTTGCTCTTACTGCTCTGTATACCTCTGTACGGGTGGGCTTTTCTTTTTACTTTCCGCTTTTGAGCAGGCGCATACGTAAACCATGATCCAGCTCTCGCTTGCGTAAACGGAGGGATTGGGGTGTCACCTCCAGCAATTCATCATCAGCCAAAAACTCCAGGCATTGCTCCAAAGACATCTGTCTGGGGGGAGTAAGGCGCAAGGCATCATCCGAGCCTGAGGCCCTCATATTGGTCAATTGCTTCTTCTTACACACGTTGACCGTCATATCGTCGCTCTTGGGGGAAACCCCTATAATCATTCCTGCGTACACCGGTACGCCGGGCCCAATAAACAAAGCACCCCGATCCTGAGCGTTAAATAAGCCATAGGCCACTGACTCACCCGTCTCATGGGCGATGAGAGAGCCAGTATTCCGCCGAGCAATCTCCCCCTTCATGGGCGCATATTTTTCAAAGACAGAGGCCATAATCCCCTCCCCCTTCGTATCGGTCAAAAACTCATTCCGATAACCAAACAGCCCCCGAGAGGGAACCAGAAACTCTACCTTCATTCGATTCCCCACTGGGGTCATCTCCAGCAGGTCCCCCTTACGCTGCCCAATCTTTTCAATAACCGCCCCCACATTATCCGCTGGCACGTCCACCACCAGGCGCTCGATGGGTTCACACCTTACTCCATCTACCTCCTGATAGAGCACTCGGGGTGGAGAAACCTGGAATTCATATCCTTCCCGACGCATGGTTTCAATTAGAATGGACAGGGACATCTCCCCCCGTCCGGCCACATTGAAAGCATCGGAAGAATCAGTCTCGGATACTCGCAGGGACACATCCTTGAGCGTCTCCCGAGCCAGGCGTTCCCGGATCTGCCGGGAAGTAACAAACTTACCCTCTTTCCCCGCAAAAGGTGAATCGTTCACCGAAAAGGTCATTTCAATGGTTGGCGCAGAAATCTT
The DNA here is from genome assembly GCA_045543215.1 of Oscillospiraceae bacterium. GTDB lineage: Bacteria > Bacillota > Clostridia > Oscillospirales > Oscillospiraceae > DXYV01. Next base: position 1,807 of record JAZQMD010000073.1, on the reverse strand, counting down.
GACAAACTCTATAGGCTCCACTACATCCGGAGCACAAATAGTATCCCCTATGGTGATATCCCCAATTCCGCTCATAGCCACGATCTCTCCAGCAGAGGCCTCAGCCACCGGTGTACGACTCAGACCATCAAAGGCGTAGAGGGCAGTAGCCTTGGCCTTTTTTTTCACCCCATCAGGGGTGTGGTAGTTACACACTACGATCTCCTGATTCTGGCGCACCGTTCCCCGCTCGATACGGCCAATGGCGATACGGCCCACAAATTCATTATAATCAATAGAAGATACCAACATTTGAAATGGGGCCGCTGGGTCACAGGAGGGCGCAGGGATATAATTCAAAACAGTTTCAAACAAAGGAACCAAATCCTTTCCTTCCACCTCCGGGGAATAGGAGGCGGTTCCCTGCCGCCCGGAGCAGAAGAGCATTGGTGAATCCAGCTGCTCATCGGTGGCATCCAGGTCCAAAAGCAACTCCAGCACCTCGTCCACTACCTCATGGATACGTTGGTCTGGGCGGTCAATTTTATTCACCACCACAATGACCCGGTGTCTCAGTTCCAGTGCCTTTGAGAGGACAAAGCGGGTCTGAGGCATGGGCCCCTCGGCAGCGTCTACCAGCAGGATCACGCCGTTAACCATCTTTAAAATACGCTCCACCTCGCCGCCAAAATCCGCATGGCCTGGGGTATCTACAATGTTAATCTTTACGTCCTTATAACGAACGGCAGTATTTTTGGCCAAAATGGTAATGCCCCGCTCCCGCTCCAAATCATTTGAATCCATCACCCGCTCCACTGTGGCCTGGTTTTCCCGATAAATACCGCCCTGTTTGAGCATTTCGTCCACCAAAGTAGTTTTACCATGATCGACGTGGGCAATGATGGCCACATTACGTAATTTCTCGTTGTGCATGATCTGTCTCCTAACCGTCCGGCGGGCCGCTCAGGTCTTCCTGATATTAATGAATTAACTCCAATAAACCACACCAGTATTTTTAGATGTAAAAATTTTTCTAAATGGGACTTTATATTCCGGCCCCATATTTCCCATTCATGAAATTCTGAGTGCTTATTATATCGTTATCATACCCGGAATGCAACAATTTTCTTCCTATTAGGCTCTGGCATTTCTCATCAGAAACCTGAGGGCCTTCTGCCGCTGCCTTCAAATCTAGGTCTGCAGCTACTGGAATGACAAATACATAATTTTTCCCGCTGGCTCCCACGGTTACCAAAGTCTTAAACACCCCGGCCGGATCCTGCCCCAGTATCGCGGCTACCGATACTCCGTCCACCGCCCCATTGCAGGGATACCAACGGGGAATATAGTCCACCTCTTTTTGATCCAACATGCGCATTACATTAGTCTTTTCCGCCAGCATGAAAATCACCTAATATTTTTTATTTTCTTTCATCATACTACATTGACACCGGCGGTGCAATTGGTTAAAATAATAAAGAATACATAGTCTAGGTTTCTTATTGCCATATCAGCATACACTTTTTCGCCTTCCTTATAAACAATCCCCATTCCCCGGCAGCTTAATTGTATAGAGCGATTACCTTTTAAGCGCATGAATATCACTTACCAATGGCACACAATTTTATCATTTGCGTCCGTAGCTCAGCTGGATAGAGCGTCCGCCTCCTAAGCGGAAGGTCAGCGGTTCGAATCCGCTCGGGCGTACCAGAAACGCTGTAATTTCAATGGATTACAGCGTTTTTTATTTTTAAAATCATTACTTTAAAAAATAGCCTTGACACCATTTGGAGTACTGTAGCACACCTAAAATGAAAGCAATCAAATT
>JAZQMD010000072.1:0-1653 GCA_045543215.1 Oscillospiraceae bacterium | reverse complement strand
TTTTCACAAATCCTAACAAATTCATCTTCAGCAGCTAAGTAGTTCTTAGGGTTTTTGAAAGCTTTGTGAGGGACCTGTACTACAGCGTATTTACCAAAAGTCGGCTGAGAATTATTTATAGGTTGTATCATATTTTCTCCTTATATCATTTAGAATAAAAACCTCTAAAAACTTTTTTTGCCATTTACTTTGTCATTATTAAATAATATGTTAGAATAAACTTATGGAAGGTATTAATCAGGAATACTTAGATAGCCTTAAAGTAAAGGTTCATAATAAACTTGAGGGAGTTGAATTATACCAATATAAAGGTAGTGTATCAAAGCTCTTGGGACTTACTGTGGAAGTTAAACTTCCAGGTCTAAAAATCGGGGATTTATGTTACATAGAGGCTGCGTCAGGTGAGAAAAAGCCCGCAGAGGATTCTGCTGGCTTTTGGGGTATCTTAGAAGTAGATGTAGTAGACCAGGGTGCCGGTGAGGACATTGCCGTTGTTCTCGGTGGCGGTGTACTGGAAGGTGTAGCCGATGAGGGGATAGGTCACGCCGCTGGTGGGGTCGGTGTAGTACTCCGTGGCGGCGTCCAGAGCGGCCTGCTGGTCGTAGGTGATCTCCACATAGCCGAAGCCGCTGGCATCCTGGCTGATGGAGGCCAGATACTTGGAGACCTCCTGGGGGGTGTTCAGCTGGAGGGTATTGCAGCCCATGCCGTTGACGGTGACCTTATCCAGCCGGAAGGACTGGAAGGAGGCGGGGCTGCCCTTCACGGGGTAGAACAGGAAGGAGGCGAAGTTCTCCTTGAAGTCCAGGGGGCCGTAGTCCCACACCACCACGGTGTTGCCCCCCAGGGCACCCTGGTTGGCCAGGTAGATCAGGAGGGTCTTATCGGTGCCCTTCATGAGGGCGTAGAGGGCGTTGGCAGAGACGTAGGCGGCGTGTCCCCGGAGGAACTGGGTGGTGCTGGCGTTGTAGTCACCCTCGGTGATGCCCAGCACGTCAGAGAGTTCCCAGGGGCGCTGCCAGGAGAAGTCCTGACCGTCCTGGTAGCCCAGGGCGCGGAGGATGAAGGTCAGGTACTGGGCGGCGGTGGCAGTGGACTTGGCGCCAAACTGGGTGGCGCTCATGCCGTTGGTCAGGCCCATGCGATAGGCATAGCCCACGTAAGGCTTGGCCCAGCCCTGCAGGTCGGTGAAGGGGCTGGAGTAGTTCTTGGCCAGGGCTTCCTCCTCTTTGCCCAGCAGGCGGACCAGCATGGTCACGGCCTGGTCACGGGTGAGGGAGCCGGCCAGCTCAAAATTGGGGGTGCCGTCGGGGTTGTTGCCGGTGCCCTTGAAGAGCTCCATGTTGTACAGCAGCTGGGCGGCGTCCTGGGCTTCGTCTGTGGTGACTGCCCCGGCGGGGACGGTCATGAGGCCCAGCGCCAGGGTCAGGGCCAGCAGGAGAGAGATGAGTCGTTTCATAGGGGTCCTTTCTAAAACAGCAGGCCCGCGAAGGGGCCGGGATCACAGGGTCATACACAGTTATTATAGCACAATAAGGGAAGTTGTCAAATGGAAGGGAATGGAAGGGCTGGCCGCTGGGGAATAATCCGGGGTCGGCCTGCCCATACTATCCATCATCAACCAAGGAAAGGGGGCCTCACTATGGGCTGGAT
>JAZQMD010000071.1:0-2388 GCA_045543215.1 Oscillospiraceae bacterium | reverse complement strand
TAAAGATATCTGTTTGTTCCTGCGCCATTTGCGTGTTGTACTTTCAGAGAAAAGGTAAGTCACGAAAAATGCGGCCGGAAGGCCGCATTTTTTTTGTTTTCCCCATTCCACTCCCTTGCCATTTCATTTGGGATACAGTATAATACATAAAATAGGCAGCTTATAGCTTTATGCCCGGAGTTGGGGGAAGGAATCCATGGCAGAAAGTATGAAACAGGTCGTTCAAAATTTGTATCAAAATATCCAGATAATTGATTTTCTGGATATTCTGGATATCGCTATCGTTTCCTATCTTATATACCGTATTCTCCTGTTTATCCGACGAAGCAGATCCGGTCAGGTGGCAAAAGCGATTGTGATTTTGTTGCTGGTGCTATTGCTCTCATCCGTAATCCAGCTGCGGGTAATTAGATTCTTACTCAGCCGCGCGGTGGAGCTTGGTTTAATTGCCCTGGTTATCATTTTCCAGCCTGAGCTTCGCCGATTTTTGGAACAGATTGGCAGCGGAAGGCTTAAGGAGATGTTTACCTCCGAGCCTAAGCTGGTAGAGCAGGAGACTGCTATCGTACAAACGGTGGATGCCTACGTAACCCTGGCCAAGGATAGAGTCGGGGCGTTGATGGTATTTGAACGTAAGACTTTGCTGGATGATGTAATCAAAACAGGGACACCATTGGATTGCTCTGTATCCTCCGTTTTGTTGAAAAATCTTTTTTGGGACAAAGCGCCCCTTCATGATGGGGCAATCATTGTCCGAAATGGGCGGATTGTAGGGGCTGGCTGTATGCTTCCTTTATCAGGCAACGTAAATCTGAGCCGGGATTTAGGCATGCGTCATCGGGCGGGTATTGGTATCAGTGAAAACTCTGATGCCGTTGTGGCCATCGTTTCGGAAGAGACAGGCTCTATTTCGGTTGCCGTCAATGGTATGCTAAAGCGCCACCTGTCTGTAGAGACTTTGGAGCGTCTTTTACGTAATGAGTTGCTTCACGATGAAGAAGCCATACCCGGAGGTGGAGCCAAAATTATGAGCAGATTTATGAAAAAGGGAGACAAGATGGATGGCAAAAAAACTTCTGGACAATAAGTTCCTGTATGTCATTTTATCTGTCATCCTGGCTTTCTGCCTCTGGTTTTATGTTACGGCAGTGGATGGGGTTACGGATAGAAAGACGGTTTACAACATCCCTGTGACTTTTATTGGAGAGGATATACTCAGGGACAACGGTCTAATGATAACCAGCGAAATCCCAAACATCAACATGCGTTTTGAAGCTATTCGAACAACCCTTAATAAGTTGGGGCCGGAGGCTATTGAACTTTTTATTGACGTATCCTCCATTACGCAGCCGGGGTCGTATACCATGGCCTATGATATCTCATATAACGGCGTGTCTAGGAGTAATTTCACCGTGACGGATCAAAGCCCAATGAATGTATCTTTTACGGTAGAGCAATATGTCAGCAGCCAGATTGAGATCCGGGGTCAATTTACCGGGCAACTGGCAGACGGTTATATGATCCGTCTGGAAAATAACCAGCCAAGGTTTGAATTTACTCCTCAGAAGCTGACGGTAAGTGGAAAAAAGAGTGATGTGGATAAGATTGCCTATGCTCTGCTCACTGTCAAAGACGAGGAGTTGTCCAAGACTGTACGAGGCGAGTTTCCTTATGAACTGATTGGATTGAATGGGGAGCCTTTGGAGCGGGAGTCTTTGAACATTGAATGCTCGGTAGATACAATCTATACGGTGCTTCCCGTGCAGATGTTTGCCAATATTCCCTTAAAGGTGGACTTTGTTCTAGGGGGGGGAGTAGCATCGGCAGAGAATTTTAGCTGGGATGTTTACCCGGACTCCATTACTGTGGCTGGTCAGGCTGAGGATCTGGAATCTTTACTGACGCGTGGGGCGTTGAGCGTGGCAACCATTAATCTGGAGGAGATCGCCGATAATACAACCACCCTGGTTCGAACCATCCCATTGGCCGATGAGTTGACTAATGTTGACGGGGTTACTGAGGCTGTTATTACCATTACAATCCATGAATTGAACACGAAGAATTTGGAGGCCACCGACTTCATCATTCAAAATGTTCCTGAGGGCTACAATGCTACAGTCCAGACCAAGAGCCTAAATGTGATTGTCCGGGGGAAAGAGGAGGAGTTGGAGCTTATCAGTGCCGCTAATTTACGGGTGGTAGCTGATTTGACCGATATTAACTTGGCCAGTGGCCAATATACTGTAAATGCAAGGATTTACTTTGATGGAACTGGAAGTGCAGGCGTGGTGGGGGTAGACTATCCCCTGGTGGTCCGTCTGACTAAACGTTAACCTTTTCTGGTATTTAAAATTTTTTGGAGGAATTCCATGACACAAACCGCAATTG
>JAZQMD010000070.1:0-3735 GCA_045543215.1 Oscillospiraceae bacterium | reverse complement strand
CGTGTGAAATAATTGTTGGACGATTTTGTCGTATTATAACATTATTCCATATTTTGTGCAATGTACTCTCGGAGTATTCTTTGGTACTTTTGTGCGTTGCTTTCCAGCGTGGGTTTTAAATATGGTTGGGCTTTTTGCCGTGAGGTGCCGTATTCAACATCATCTGTTAACGTGCCGGCTTTTTATCCGGTACTTCTTCGGGTTTCCCCGAAGTTCGGCGTACATCATTACCCGGTCTGGGTATCGGGCACTCTTGGGGGCGTTATTCCTTCCATAACGGTCAGCCCCTACGCTCTACGGTGCTAGTGGTCTGCTAGTTACCTCGGTATCAGGATGCCAAACCTTTTACCGATTTTGCCCGATTTGCTATGTGCATCCCTGCACAAAGGCGCATGTCTACGCTGCGTACTCTACGTTGGTGCCCACAAAAGCCTTTGCTACAAATGTATCGTCATCAGCTATGCCCGTATAACTGCCTTCTTTTCTGGCAACCGGCTTTCCCGCTGTGCCTGCTTTTTGGGTTGCAGGTGTATCCGCATGTGAACGGTTGGACTTATATTTATCTATGGCGGGTGGTTGTCCGCTCACCGCATGGGTAATGCTGTTGCGCAGTAGTCCAGTGTCCACAGGCACCCGCTTTTTAACGTCACCCTCTGCCGCCAATCCAACGGCTTCCAAAGCGATTTTAACGGCCCTGTCCAGCGATGACACAACCTCATCAGAATAATCCTCAAACTCAAACTCGCTCATGTTAATACAATACCCCGTCCTCCGTCTTTACATATCCAAGAGCATAGCAGTCCTTTCCCTTTTCCAGACACTCGTTGATGATTTCAATGATTTCATCATCGGACCGGCTCCGGCCCAATTGATACATCGGGAACCCATCCCCAAAACGCTTTGCATACTCCCGCAATTTATCCATCAACATTTTTTGATGCCTCCCCTTGCAATATATCCCTAAACGCCTGTGTTGTTTCCGGCATCAGGGTTTCCCATGCGAACAGTTCATCTCCCCCAACTGTCAAAGCGCCGCACACGTTGGCAAACGCTTCTGCAGCCGTGTCGTATATCCTAGCCATCGTCTTTACATCACCCTTCGTCAGGTTCCCATATCCCAATTGCTTATATACACTTCTCAGCTTATCCTCATTACCCCAAAGTGCAATGTTGTCATTATAAAATTGGTCATAGTAAGCATCTCCATGCCCCCACGGAAGTCTACCAGTTGCCTGTGTGCGGTATCTACCGTCCAAAGCATCCTGTATCCCGCCTGTCATGTTCCGTTTCTTGTCAGTAGCCAAAAAATCTTTTTCCAACATACCGCTATCCAGATAATCATACAAATTATCAAGATCCGTTCTCAAGGCCCCCAAAAACTCATCCGAACACGATGCGGTAATACGTTTGATTGCCTTTATAGCACCGGTCGCAATCTTGCAAGTGTCGTTTACGCTGTCAACTTCATTGTAAGTCAGGTTCTCTGACCTTCCTATCATGTCATCGAAGAAATGTCCGCATTCATGGGCCAACACGGAATACGTGGTACGCCCGTCATGATAATCCACGTCCCACTCTACCAGTTTTGAGGATGGGTAATACATACCGCCGTTATCGGTTTGGCTAATCTTTGCCTGCTCTATATATTTATCATACAACGGTCTGGTTTCCGACCCGTTAACCACCTTTCGGAATTCCATGTATCCATCGTGACTCATTCCGCCCTTTAGGCTCTCGCTAGTAAATGTCTTTGCTCTTTCCTGCCCTCTTAGTGCATCGATGGTCAGCGTCATATCCCTACCGCTTGGGACATATCCACCACGCTCCCTGTACTCTCTCACAAAATGAGCGTGCATAGCATCGGCGGTACGTTCCTGGCTCAGGATATTCCTATGGATTTCCTTCCGGCTCTCCTTCCACTCATCATAGCTCATCCCTCCAAGATTTTTGTCATGCCGGGTTGATGTGTCGGACAGGTCGCTTTCGTAGCCTTTAATGGCTGCAATCAGAGTGCACCGGCAGTTATAAGTTAAGTGTGGCGGGGCTTGCGGGTCTCCCGGATATCTGATTTTCTCGCCCTCTACCTCAAAGGGTTTATCAGTGTCCACCGTCACGCCATCCAACAGCCTGTGCTCGTGGCGGGTCCTCATGTCCAGCGTAGCCAGCCACTGCTTACGCACCGGTATCCCCATTGCTTTAGCACGTTCATACGAGTCCATTCTGCCCATGTTTTGGGCGTTGGTCATCATGGTTCTTGCGCTGCGGGTTGCCGATGCCCTGTCGGTCTGTGCCACGTTGGCTATACGTGTGGCTATGTCGGGTATGGAGTTGCCTTGTAAGATTGCCTGCAGGGCCACGGATTGGATATGTTTATTGTTCCAGGCCAATATTTTCTTTTCCGCTATATCCTTCGCCGTCTTTGCTCCCGGTCCCGGTAGCATCTGGGGATTCTCACGAAAAATCCTTTCTGCGGCCTCCCGGCTGTAAAGCGTATAGGATGTGTCCGTCAAAGAGCCACGCTCCACCTGGTACGTGCCGTAATCATGGTTAAGGGCGTAAACGTCAGGGCAGTAGCCTTGCGCCACAGACAGGGCTATCTTGTGGGTGTTTAACAGGTCCGTTGCTATGGTGTCCCGCATTTCTTCCCACCGCTCTCCAATTGCCAACTGTCCCACACGCCACTCTTTGTATTCCGCTTCCGTGCGCTTCCCTTCTTCGACCCATCGTTCCCACGTCTTATCTTTTATCTCAAAACGTCTGTAATAGTCTTTGACTTTGTTCTGTATCTCCCGTTGGGCCTGTGCGTATTCCTGTGCTATCCGCTCTTCAATCTCTGCTATGATTTTATCCGTTTCCCGTGCTGCCGGGTCAGCCATTCAAGCCACCCACTTCCGGTTGTTCCGGTGCTTCCGGTTGTTCTGCCTGTCGCATCTGTTCCAGTTGTGCAGTCAGTTCCCTTTCCCTGGTCACCTCGTCCGCAATCCTCCTCTGTATGATTTCTTCCGCTTGGTCACCATCTCCAAGGATAGTCAAAATCTTTTTGGTGACATACTCATCATCTAGCGCAGTGGCTGCGCTCATGACCGTTTGTACCTCTTCCTGCACATTGACATTTTTGGATCTGGTAAACGTCGGGTTGTCATCCACGCCGGCAAGTTCGAGGATGCCGTTGACAAATTCCAGAACACAATACTCATAGTCGTTGGCCTTCATTTCGAGGTTTTCATAAGCCGCCCGAATCTGGGTCGCAGTGGTGGCCCCTCCCGCTATCCGTTCGGAGTCAAACGCCATGGCATCTTTGTACAGGTCCTTTTCCAGCCTGTCCAACAGTTCCGCCCTGGACTGGTACGGGGTTTCGATTACCTGCGGGTTTGCAGTGGCCCCGGCATCCTCCACGCTTGCAACGTGGAGCTGTCGCACTCTTTGCATAAACTCTGCTAAATCTTGTTCATCCATTCCCGGGGCGTTATGGATCGCCCAAAACACATAGGACGCATCTTCGACGCTATTACAAAAGCCGGACTTCATCATATCATAGACGAAAATTTGCTCCCGCAATCCTACAATCTCAGACTGATGCTTTTTGTTTCCCCACAACGGAACAATCGGGAATGACGGATAGTTTTCCCCATGATAGATTTTTTCCTGGTCAATCGCCGTCCCTACGCTCTTGATGATATAGGCTCTTTTCTCTCGCAGGACTTCCCCGTAATCCCGTGTGTCCTTATCTCTTCG
>JAZQMD010000069.1:0-13899 GCA_045543215.1 Oscillospiraceae bacterium | reverse complement strand
CACTTGGGGGAGGCTGCTCCTGCCCAGGATCATTCCAACAGCCTCCGGCAGGGAATAGTCCCGGACTTTGATGAGATAGTCAAGGGCTGTGCTGCCTCCAATGCCGCGGGACCACCAGTTCCATTTTCCGTTGGATATCTTCAACGAATCATGGGTGCGGGTAGTGTAGGTATTGCCGCTGAAATGCACCAGCTCTCCCGGCTCATACCGCTGGAGGTAGGTCAGCAAGTCCATTTCTCGCGCAAAGGCGATATCTTCTTTTGGTATATAGGGCATGGCGTACTCCTTTCCATGAACAAAGCGCGAACAGTATTGTTCGCGCTTTGTAAGATTTATCCGTGCTAGGTTATTCCTGCTGAATAGTTCATCTGCTCATGTAGATTTCCCTCCTTTTATCACCCGGAACCTTTTACGGTTGGCAGCAGCCAGCCTCTCAACTCGATCCTTGAGGTATAGTGCTTCTACTGTTTTTTTTAAGTTGGAAGAATCATTAGGTCTTTTCTTGTCATAACGATCTGCCTCCTGTTACCTCTTGGCTTTTAATACCTACCCGTTTAGCCTTTTTTAGTCATGTGTCAGGCTCATTTTCCGTCTCTCCCTTGTTCCAGCGTGGGCCGTATCGGGCTTGAACCTCCCGCAATAGCTCCCAATATTTTCGCCTGTAATGATCGCACTCTCGCTCCAACTGCCGAATTTTCCGATGTGCAGATTCGATGTAAAGTGGATCACCGCTCTGGATTTGCTTTCTTACCTCCCGGAAAAGGGAACGGATCATGGAATCTTTTAAGGTGTCCAGATTTTCCACCGGGCAGCGTTTTGCTTTTTTGATGTTTTGTACCGATCCACCGCATCCGACATACACACCAATGTGATCTGGTATTTCGGCCTTGATCTCTTCGTAAAGCTCCTGCGGCAAGACGTAATAATTCAGATGCCCGACAAAGGATTTGTGGCAAGGGGAACGGAAGTCGGATTTTGTGACCTTGATCTCATAGCAGCGAAAATCGCCCTTTGTGTCATAGGTCATATAATCCACCCGTTCTTTCCCCATCCAGCCTATCGTGACTTCAAAGCACCCGAAAACTCCCTGTTTATTTGTGGCTTTCCATATCGCTGTTTCAAGCCGCCTGGTTTCCTCGGTTTTCATGTCCTAATGGTGCGCGCTCCGCACGTTACATCAAGAATTGCCTTGTTCATGGCCTCTCCTTCCGGGTGCGTTGTTCTGCCATAATCTGCTCATATATGGCTCTCTCTGCAAACCCATCAGCAGGGTAGACTATCTCTCGCTTCTCAAAGATATCTCTAACTCTTTTCTGCAACCCTTCCACCGTTGCACCCTGCCTATATGCGCTGAAAAAATCTTGTTTAAGCTTATAAATAAAGCATTTATTTCTGTTTTCAAATTTCTTTACACTTGGAAGGTCAATATCCCATGCTTTCTTACCCTGGTTGCCTTGATCGCTCCACTCCGAATTAACTCACACACTTTTCTCTGTGAGCATCCAAGCCTGACGGCCAGTTCACGTCCGTTCAATCTTTTTCACCTCGTAATCGGAATCGCTCAAATCAATATGAATTTTGGCAATTTTCACAGCGGCTTTTGCCACCGCCATCAGCTTTTCATTCCACCCGGCGATCATGGATGTGAAACCGTTAAGGGTGTATTCTTTATTCTCAAAGTAAATACGAATTTCACCAGACTTGGCGCGGAAGAATGTCAGAGAATTGGCGTATTCTCCGATAGGGGTTACGCAGAAAATGTGGGATGTGCTGAAAAGGAATGCATCCCCGCAGACCCTGGCATCCCCGCAGACCTTGGCATCCCCGCAGACCAGGGCATTACCGGAGACCCTGGCATCCCCGTAGACCTGGGCATCCCCGCAGACCTGGGCATCACCGCAGACCTTGGCATTACCGCAGACCAGGGCATCATCGCAGACCAGGGCATTACCGCAGACCAGGGCATTACCGCAGACATGGGCATCATCGCAGACCTGGGCATTGCCCCAGGCCTGGGCATCATCGTAGACCTTGGCATCATCGCAGACCTGGGCATTGCCCCAGACCAGGGCATTACCGCAGACCTGGGCATTATCGTAGACCTCAGCATCCCCGCAGACCTGGGCATTGCCCCAGGCCTTGGCATCCCCGTAGACCTGGGCATCCCCGCAGACCTGGGCATTGCCCCAGACCTGGGCATTGCCCCAGATCCATGCCTTTCCATCGTGAGAAAGGTTGGCTTCCTTCTCGACAAAACCACCAAGATCACCAGCGCGAACTTTATAACCAGAAATGGTTGTGAAGTCGATACATGCCTTGATTCTAAAAAGGGTTCGACCAAGCACGTTGATTTTCTGTTCCGATGTTAATTCAAACTTTTTCATAGTAATCACTCCTATTTGTATCACTAACTGTGGTGTTCCGTTCAATCTTTTTCACCTCATATTTTCTAATACAGTGAATTTGCCTACAATGGTCGCATTTACACCATGCAAGGCCTTCAAATTGAATTTCTCTCAGGTGATATGCCTCCTGGATCAGCGCAGCACACTTTATGCATAGTGTTAACTCCATCCGATTTACTCCTCCCAGTTTCAAAGGTTAGGTTCTTGATGATGACCCTCTGTGCGCTCCAACAAATCCAGAGCCTTGTTGATGCGCTCCATAATTTGCTTTGGGGTCATGTCCCTGGGGAATCTGTTCTGTACCCACTTGCCATTTAGGGTGATCTTCTTTTCCGATGGTTTTTCCTCCCGCAGGATAAAGTCAATGATATTGTCCTCCAGTTTCCCCTCTGCACTGAGTTCTTTGAGCCGTTTTGCCTGCCCCACGGAGGGGGAAACCTCATCACACTCCATGACCAGGGCAAGATAGTTCTGTTCTTTTTCTCTCAGATGACTGATAAAATCTGCGGCGGGAACAAATTTAAGGCTTCCCTTATCGACCTGTTCCAATAATGGTGGGATAAGATGATTTAAGCGGATGTATCTTTGAATTTGCATCCGGCTTTCGTTGACCTGTTCGGCAAGAATTTCTACTGAATATCTACCTTCTAACTTCTGCCCAAGTTGGGCAGAAGTTAGATCTGTCCTTTTCCCTTGACGTTTCATAGCATCCAGTTTCAGTTTATAAGCCTTTGCTTTTTCGCTGGGTAATAAGTCCTCCCGGTTGATGTTGAAATCGACCACAAGGATATCCGCCTCCTCGTCGGTGTATTCCCGGACAATGACGGGGCGGGTATCTAGGCCAACGGTTTTAGCGCAGTAGTCTCGCCGGTGGCCGGAGACGATCTCATAGCTGCCCACCTCACGGGGACGTACGATCATCGGCTCCATAATGCCAAACCGCTCTATGCTGTCCATCAGGCGAACCAGGTCAGGGGTGGGCCGCTCTATGGTATAGGGCTGTCTGGCATAAGGGAACACCTGATCTGCCGGGACAGTCAGTACCCGGTCATGCTGTCCGGCGTTTCGCTCCTCCTCGCTTTTGAATAGGTCATCCAGCTTGGTCAGCCCCACATTTTTCAGATTGTTTATCAACCCTCAACACCTCCCTTGTCAGATTTTCATAAGCCTGCGCCGCCTTGCCGCTGCGGTCATGCTCAAAGATGCTCCTGTTTTCCACACTAATTTCCGCTGCCCGGATAGACCGTGGGATCTCACTGGAAAACACCCGCCCGCCATAGGTCTGCCGGATCAGTTCTCCAATGCCTTTGGAAAGGGTTGTGCGGCTATCCACCATGGTCAACAGGATACCGTCAACCTCCAGCCCGGGGTTTAGCTGCCGCTTGACACGGGCCACGGTTTTCAGCAGTTGTTCCAGTCCCTTTGCGGGTAGATAGTGGGCTTGAACTGGGATAATCACGCTGTCTGCCGCTGTGAGTGCGTTGATGGTCAGCATCCCAAGAGAGGGCATACAGTCGATGATGACGTAATCATAACTATCTTGCAGATGGGACAGGTATTGCCGCAGTATGGTTTCCCGGCTCATGGTGTTGACCAAAGTGACCTCCATGGCAGATAGCTCAATGTTGGCTGGTAGCAGGTGGACACCCTCCCGGTGTTCCAGGATTCCCTCGCCGGAGGTGATGGGCTGGTCTGTGATGATCTTCCCCATCAGGTCTGACAGGGTAGGGGACAATTCGTCAGGCTGTGCCCAGCCCAACATTTGGGTCAGGTTGCCCTGGGCATCGGCATCAATGAGCAAAACTTTTTTACCTTGCCGAGAAAGACCAATTCCAAGGCTGGCAGCTGTGGTAGTTTTCCCCACACCGCCCTTCTGATTTGCAAGCGCAATGGTTTTCATTTGTCAAAATCTCCTTTCCGGGCATGAAAAAAGCAGAGCCTCATGCTCTGCTTCAAGCTATCCATGTTGTGTGTGATCGTAATTTACTTTTGCCTTGTAGTAATTCCCGATGGTGGCGGGGGCATTGAAGAGCGTCTCCAGCAAATATGCCTTGATGTTACGAATATCGGAGGTCGTGCTTCGTAAGCAGTCGAAAACATACTCGATGTGGGAATAGTCCAGCTTCAAAAAGCGTTCCTTTGCCAGTTTTGTGTAAACCTGCTTGCCTCCAATTTTGATAAATTCCTCCTGGGTGCATAGTACCTCCAGCATCAAGTTCACAATTTCGTCCGGATCATCACAGGGATACCGCTGAACCAGGAGAGGGTATTCAATGTTGGCCTCGATCTGTTCTCGATACGTTTCAATCACACTGACCGGTGACTGCTGAAACAACTGCCCAGGTAACTGTTGTGATGGATTAATGGATAGATAGGATTGATGTGTAGTGCGAATATCATTAGCATCAGTATTATTTCTTTTCGTCTCACTCATATCAGTCTTACTCATATTAGTCTTATTTATATCAGTATTATTACCTTCGGTTTTTTCGAGGTTTTGAACTCGGTTTTCCTGAAGTTTTGAACTAGGATTCTCCGAGGCTTTGACCTCGGATTTTCCGAAACCTTGGTTCGGTTTTTCAGAAGTCTCGGTTCGGTTTTTCTGAGTGCTTGAACTCGGATTTTCCGAAGTATTTTCCTCCATTTTTCTAAATTTTTGATCTCGATTTCCTAGAGATCTCACCTTCTTATTTTCGGAAGTTTGGAGTTCATCCAGACCGAGAAATTTCATCACATAGATCCGTGCAGGGCGTCCTTGTCCTTGCTTAATGCGTTTAATCAGTCCAATACCGTTTTCTACATCTAACTCCTTGAATAACTTGATTGCTTTATCTGTTTTGCAGCCAAGTTGTTCACATACCTCATCCAGGGTAAAATAGATATACACCCGTTCGTTTTTGTCTACCCAATCGTTCTTGATGGACAGGCTCATACGATCAAGCATAAGCCCATATAACAGCTTGGCATCGGTAGAAAGTATACGAAAATGAGGTTCTGTAATAAGAACTTTGGGTATGCGTAAAAATGTATATTGCACAGATTCTATCCCATAGTGATAATCGTATACAATTTGTGACATATCTCCACCTCCATCATAATGATATCTAAACAAAGAGGGTATCGTTTCCGATACCCTCTTTGCTTTATTCAATTTGGGGATTTATTGCGGGAGTAAGAAATGTGTGCTATGATGCGTGTTCAAGTGTAAGTTATACCGTTTAAACTGAACTATCTCTAAAAGTGAAGGATAATTAAAATGGATCTTTCATTACATAAAATAATTAATTATAACTAATTATTGACAAAAAATATTATTTCCCTATACTAAAAACTGTAAGTTTTTGTTTAATTTATGGTTTTAATTATATAGAAAGGTAGGGATATATCAAGTTGACGGTTTAGTAAAGACCGATATGAAGGTCAAAAATCATTGTAGCTAAATGTTTTCGTAACCAAGTAAATAGTAATCAATTAAGTCAGTAAATACAGTACAGGAGGTATTTTTAATGGCTAAAAGTAACACATTTTTTAGAGGAATGTCAATGTTGTTGACATTTGTTATAATGATTTCAATGCTGTCCACAACAGTAATGGCCTCGGTGCCTTCCACAGATGTCGCGGCGGCGCACCTAAGAGGTAAGAAAATATCTATCCTGGGTGACGGGATCTCCACCTATACTAACTATTCCAATGGTACTGCGGCAGATAACTCAAACTCAACGATTCGAAATAACAAGGCGTATTATACTCTAGGCAAACATGGTGTGCATTATGAGGGTACTTGGTGGAAACAAGTAGCGGATACTTTAAATATGGAGATCTTGGTGAATAACTCCTGGGATGAATCGGCTGTTTTTAGTTACTGGAATGGTGCTATGGCCGCTTATGAAAGCCGCTGTGTTCAGCTTCATGGTAATACTGGAAAAAATAAAGATAAGGAACCTGATATTATTTTGGTTTACCTTGGGTCAAGCGATTTTACTCGTTATCCTAACAGCTTAGGTAGTGCGGATGGAATTGATTATAATTCCATAGTAAGTAAAACTAAGAATGGTTATAGCTATGCCAAGCCCAAAAATGTTGCAGAGGCTTATGCAGTCATGCTGAGTAAAATGATAAATCGTTACCCCAATGCCGGAATCTACTGTTGTACGCTTCTTCCGAGGAAGAACCTTTCTAATGCGAAGATGAGGCAACTTGAAGGATTTAATAACACTATATGTGCTATAGCTGATTACTATGGAGCATATGTGGTGGATCTGTACAAGAATAGTGGAATTACTTCTACAAGTTCCTCCTTTGACCGCAATATAGTTAACGGCCTATATCCTAACCTTACTGGTATGGATGCTATTACCGAAGTAGTCGTGGACTCTATTGTTAAAAATAGTCCAAAACCGGGTGATTACATACTGGATAAAAATGGGATTGATGTTGGATCAGTTTATTTGGTTTACTTTACGCGTAGAGACGGCCTGCATAATGTTTTGTACTGCAATGATAATGTAACCGATGCGGTACCTATAACAAAAAATGGGGATAAATTAGAAATGAGCAGCTGGATAGATCCTGCAAGGCAGCTGTGGAGGGTGGTTTCTGTAAGTGAAAATCAAATAGCCCTTAAATCTATGGTCTCTTGGGGTGATTATTACTTATGCTTAAGGGTGCCATACCCAACAGAAAAGGCGCGTATCACACGACAACCTTCATTACTCACCATTCAGAAAGGTAAAACACCTGGTACATATACCATTAAAGACGGAAGCCTGGACTGTTGGCTGTCTTACGATTATGACCACAGCCAATTTTCGATTACTAACAATAAGGGTGTTGAGGTATACTTTTATAAACTTGTAGAAGCCTGAGATTAACTTGCATGTATAGTTGACTTGCAATTATGTAACTTCACAAATACGTTACAGGGATGTAAAGGTAAAAGAATAGCTACTTTTGCTATAGACATAATTCTATTCTGATTTAGATAAAACAAGTCCACAGTCTAAAGTTGACTGCGGACTTGTTTTATGTAGTTAGAGGCTGTTTTAATATGTGATTTAACATGAAAATCATTGGCAGCTTCCATCTTAAACTTATCCATAGCCTCACGAGCGGTGGGGACAACCAGCTTATTAGAACTTCTGTTAGACATAATTCATTCTCCTTGTATCGTTTATTTTGAGCCATATATTTGTGCGTCGGATATTTCATCCGAGCATAGGATTGCCCCGGACAAGTTTTATATACCGTAATTTTCGTTCCTTTTTATATGCAAAATTCCAAAATTGTCTTATAAAAAGCTAGCCAGGAGGATCTTTTTAAAATAAATTATGATTGGGCAAAAAGGAAATGGATAAACTGTAGTCCACGATTAATTTTTATAATAAAATGAAAATGATAACCCCGGAAACCCTGATATTGCAAGGTTTCCGGGGTTATATATTACTAATTGCAAGATGAAACAATAAATGCGAAAGAAATCGTAAGACTTCAGACGCATTTATTTTTTGTAAAATTCCGGGTGAAAACCGAGCAGGCCAACGCAACAAAGAGCATAAGTCGCTGTAGACACCCCTTTGCCCGCTAACTACAGAAAGGAGATTTCTATGGTTTACTACTACAATATAAATATTATATAGTTCACTGCTTCACCAAATTAAGTTGAAGGAATGTATTAAGTTGGCTAATGAAGCAACATGGTTTACATTAACTGTACCTAGAGAAATGGCTAGGCAGGCGGCAATATTGAAAAAAGATATTTTTATGATGAGCCCTATGCCGAAATGTATCGTCAACTTATTTTAATTAGAATGGAAAAGATGCGAGGAGAGAGTGATGAGAATGATCGTTCAGCATGAACTTAACGGCTAAAATCCCAAATAACCCTCCTCCATATACGGCGGTGTGGTTCTATTTCCACACCGCCACCACTATGGTTTTTTGTATCCGTGAGGAAAGACTACTACGCTTTTTTATTTTCGGCAAATGTGAAAACTACGAACAGCCCCTTCATGAAAGAAAGCCGTAGTGTTCAAATTTGCGCCATTTGGTGCGCCTGAAGGGACTCGAACCCACACGCATTACTGCACGAGAACCTAAATCTCGCATGTCTACCAATTCCATCACAGGCGCATATTTTAAGTGTTCAATGAAAGGACAAATGGGCGGTAAAACCCTCGCGGAGATTAGATCAACACGTTTACCAATTGTCAATTCCTAAATACGGTTAAAAAGGAACTGGAAGAAAATTTGTTTCATTATATCATTTTACATGCAAAATGTCAATTGTTCTTAAAATAAACACGTAGTATAATAAAAAACCAATATATCCTAATATATTTTAAATATTCTAATTTTGTTATAGGGTGGAGAGCGGAGAGCTGCGGCAGTTTTTTATATGTGTAATGAAATGTTGGGGAGAGAAGGATTGGATCATGAACAGGCATGGAGATTGTTCGCCCAATATACCAAGCAGGTTTTCTATTAAAAACAAGACGAACTGGAGGTAAGCGAGAACATCAAATGAGAAGGTGTCTTTTTCTATGATGAGCCTACTAAACCTGCGGGAGATGTAACCATCATGGGGCTGTCTAAAGTCTATTTTAAGATATGGAATTGCAAGCTTGAAAAAGAGGCTTAGTTTAAGGATAAAAATTGACTAATATCTATATTTGAGTAGGCAGTAGGTATTTGCCTATGGCGCCGAGTTGTTGGGCGAGGAACTGAATCAGTTGCTGGTTAGGGCGCTCAAGACCATGAGGGTCACGGAGGAGGGAGCTTGCGTTAGTCTGCAAATTAACTTTTTCCATACCCTTGGGCTTGCATAGCGGTGAAATAGAGAATAAGGCCGAGGCAGACAGCTACCGGGCAGCCGATGGCATGGGACGTCCCTCCATCGGTAAGCCAACGGAAGAGAAGATTGGCGCATAGGCCGGCCAGTAGAGCGGACAGGGTGGGGCAAAGGAACCACTTTCTCCAGTTGGGGCGTAGTTGAGCGGCGCGGCACAGGGAGATCAAATCCAGCCCCGCGCCCACCAGGGAGGAGCATACGAACCCGACAACAAAGCCCTCCAGCCCCCAGCGGGAGACGGTACAAATGGTAAAAGTCAGTTGTACTGCATCGCAGATAATGGCGTTGCGGGCGGCGGTGTTTTGTTTTCCGATGCCGTTGAGGGCTCCGGAGAGTACTGATTGCCAGCAGGACAGTAGAGTACCGACTGCCAGGGGGAGTATGAATTCACCCACCCCATCGTTGGCAAACAGGGCTTTGCCCAAATCGGGACCAACCACTGTCAGCAGGGCCATGGCTGGGGCCATGAGAAAGGAGACCAGGCCCATCACCTTGTCAAGGGTGGCACGGATGGCCTCCCGTTGACCAAGGGTGGCCTGACGGGCTAAACCGGGCACCATGGTCAGGCCCAAGGCGCTAATAAGTCCGGTGGGGAGCATAAGAAGAGGCATGGTCATACCGCACAGTACACCAAAGGCAGAGATGGCGGCAGAGCCCTCCATGCCGCCCTTTACCAGTTCTTGGGGGATGAGTACCGAGTTGGCAGAGCCCATGATGGTGCCAAGCAGGGAGGTCAGGCCAACAGGCACAGCGATAGACAGAAGCCGGCGGATACTGATTCTGCGTTCGGAGGGATTGGTATCCATACGTGCGCTCTGGCGGCGGAAGAGCGTGACCAGGGTGAATACGGAAAAGATCTCACACACTACCATCCCAGCAACCACGAGGGCTACCGTACGCTCTGGATTCTGGGGAAGAAAGGTAAGCAGCAGCCCCAGAACAGCCATTACCCGTACAAGTTGCTCCACGGTCTCGCTGGCCGCCGGAGGGCGCACGTTACCGATACCGTAGAAACAATGTTTATGTAGGTTTTCAATGCCGGTAAGTAATACGCAGGGAGCCAAAAGGATGAGGCCTAACTGGGTGCGGGCATCCCCCAGAAGATAAACGGAAATGGCATCAGAGAAGATCACCATTCCAATACCAAGTGGGAGGAAGAGAGTTAGGAACAGCGCCACGCCCTTGCGCAGGGACATACGTACTGCATCCCAATCATTGAGGGCGCGGTAGTGGGCGGATAGGGTAGACACCGCTACCGTTAGTCCCACAGCGGTGAGAGAAAGAAGGACCGAGTATACCGGCATGATAAGTTGGTATAATCCCATAACCTCTGCTCCGGCCAGGCGGGAGAGGGCGATGCGGTAAAAGAAACCCAGTATTTGGGTAAACAACCCAACGGCGGTGAGCAAGCCTGCGCCGTGTAGGGGGGAGGGAGTAGAATTCAATTGGCATCACCTCTTTTTACGATTCTATGAGCTGGGACTGGCTCACATGACGCAAAATTTGCTGTCTTCCTTTTGAAAAGAAATAGATAGACTGTCGATACATGAACAGCTAAAGGAGATTAAAAGTTCATGATTGCAACTGTTATCAATGTGGCTCTGGTTTTGTTGGGTAGTGTCTTAGGACTGCTTTTCAAAAACTTTATTAGCAGGCGCTTTATATCTACCATTACCTCAGCCTTGGGGTTATGTGTGCTTGGTATCGGCGTATCTGCCATGATTTCCACTCAGAATGTCTTGTGTGTTATTGTATGTATGGTGGTAGGAGCCTTTGTGGGTGAGGCACTGGATATTGAACGCCGTTTGGAGGAAGGGGGAGATTTAATCCGAGGCAGGCTTGTCCGAGGAGAAGGGGGCGGAAAGTTTACCGAGGGCTTTGTCACGGCATCTCTGCTTTACTGTGTGGGCGCTATGGCGATCACTGGCTCCATCGAAGCTGGTTTGAACGGTAACTATGAAATCATCCTCTCCAAGGGGGTCATTGATGGAGTGACCTCCATTTACTTTGCGGCTACCATGGGGATGGGGGTAGCCTTTTCGGTAATTCCAATGCTCCTGTACCAAGGGGCTATCACGCTGTTGGCCTCAGTGGTGGGCCCTTACCTGGGAGAGGCGGTCATTACCGAAATGAGCGCTGTGGGAGGTATCCTCATTGTGGCTATTTCAATTAATATGCTGGAGTTAGGTAAGAAAAAAATTAAGGTGGGGAATATGCTTCCGACCATCTTTTTGCCCATTGCTTATCTTCCTTTAGAGGGATGGATTGCCGGTATCATAAAGTAAATTCATATAAATACTGCCATGTAAATAAAGTTTAGAGGTTAGTTTTAGATTTTTTAGGGGGATACGGAAAAATGGAGAAAGTACCTATGGATGGTTGAAGGACCAGTTCTTTCTTAAAATAAGGAAGAAAATTGTTGAAATTGACAAAAATAAAAGAGGAATAACCACAAAATGCTTGCATTTTATGGTTGTTTTTTTTCTTGCGACTTGCCAGGGGAACGGTTATACTGGTCATTAAGGATTAGTCGAATTTTGCTGGACGTTTCCTTTTAGAAAGGATTGGTTAAATTTTTATAATCTATGGCAGCGCACTTTGCCCTTTTTGTTTTTGAAAATTTGTTAAAAAAATAACGAATAAACTTTGGTTTAACTTTTATGCAAAATGTGAAGAAAGGGCTTTTGTTTGTCATTTATTTGTGATATAATGCTGATGAGTTTTCCGTAAATGGATGAATTAATTTTTATATTTGAAGGAGGCACGGCCATGTCGTGTGTCAAAATTGAAAAACAGGGGCATATAGCAATTATGACGATTAGTCGTCCGGAGGCCCTTAATGCCCTGAACAGCCAAGTACTTACTGACCTGGAAGAGGCAATTAATCTTGTGGAGCGAGACGAAGAGGTATATGTGGCGATTCTCACCGGCGATGGACGCTCCTTCGTGGCAGGGGCCGACATTGGGGAGATGAAGGAATTTTCTGCCATTGATGGAAAGCGCTTTGGCGTACATGGCGGCAATGTGTTTCTTAAGCTGGAGAATATGGCAAAACCGGTCATTGCTGCGGTTAACGGCTTTGCTCTGGGCGGTGGTTGTGAACTGTGTATGGCCTGTGACATCCGCCTGGCCTCTGAAAAGGCTAAATTTGGACAGCCTGAGGTTGGATTGGGCATTACACCTGGCTTTTGTGGAACCCAGCGCCTGCCTCGCATCGTAGGGGTGTCTAAGGCCATGGAGTTGATTTTAACTGCTAAGACCATTGGAGCTGCTGAGGCTAAAGAAATCGGACTGGTGAGCGGTGTCTACCCTGCCGAAGAGCTTATGCCTGAGGCGATCAAGTTGGCTGAGTCAATCTGTGCAAATGCACAGATTGCAGTACAGCAGTCCAAGCGGTGTATCCGCATGGGCATGCAAACTGATATCTATACTGGGGCTGCCTTTGAGGCCGAGGCCTTTGGTGTTACTTGCGGAACTGAGGATAAAAACGAAGGTATGGGAGCTTTTTTGGAGAAGCGTGCTGAAAAAAATTTCCGAAACCGTTAAGGCTTTGGGATTTGGAGCTTTTAGCTCAATGTTAGATTTAGGAGGTTATGCTAGATGAAAAAAATTGTTGTCATAGGCGGCGGCACCATGGGGCTGGATATTGCTCAGGTTTTTGCCAAGAAAGGCTTTGACGTGGTGGTGCGTGATATCAGAGAAGATATTATTAAGGCATCTGAGGCCCGGCTGAACAAGGGCCTGGATAAGCTGGTTTCTAAGGGTAAACTGGATGAAGCCGGCAAGGCGGCTATTACAGGCAAGATGACCTTTACCACCGAGTTGTCCGCGGCTACCGATGCTGACTTGGTCATTGAGGCAGCCGTTGAGAATCTGGAGATTAAAAAGTCAATTTTTAGCGAACTGGATAAGATTTGCAAGCCAGAGACTATTTTAGCCTCAAATACCTCCTCCATATCCATTACAGCCATTGGTGCAGCCACCAAACGCGCAGATAAATTTATTGGTATGCACTTTTTTAATCCAGCTACTGTTATGAAACTGGTGGAGGTTATCCGGGGGGCCAATACCTCCGACGAGACCTTTAAGACCGTTTACGATCTTTCACTTGAAATTGGTAAGGAGCCGGTGGAGGTGGCTGAAGCCCCTGGATTCGTGGTGAACAAGATCCTGATTCCCATGATTAACGAAGCTGCCGACTTGCTATATACCGGCGTTGCCAGCGCTGAGGGTATTGATACCGCTATGAGGCTGGGCGCCAACCACCCCATGGGACCTCTGGCTTTGGGCGATCTGGTGGGACTGGACGTTTGTCTGGCTATTATGGATACACTTTATAACGAGACGCTTGATCCCAAGTACCGGGCATCCCTGTTGCTTCGCAAGCTAGTGCGGGCCGGTCATCTGGGGCGTAAGACTGGAAAGGGCTTTTTTGATTACTCCAAGTAATTTTAACCCCTAACATAACACTTTGTTGCTTTTAGGGTGGTAAAGTTTTGTCTTTGCCGCCCCTTGCAAAATACATGATATAGGAGGAAAGCATCGTTATGGATTTTCACCTGTCCAAAGAGCAGCTCATGCTCCAGAAGATGTACCGGGACTTCGCGGAAAATGAAGTGAAGCCCCTCGCAGAAGAAGTAGATGAAG
>JAZQMD010000068.1:0-7681 GCA_045543215.1 Oscillospiraceae bacterium | reverse complement strand
CTGATCCATCTTTTTGGTGGATCAGGGGGCTTCCTGCTTTTCTTAAATCTCCATAATAACCGGAAGAATCATAGGATTACGCTTGGTCTTTTTATAGAGGTAGCCTGACAAGTCGTTTTTAATCTCACTCTTAATTGAACTCCAGTCCCGGATATTTCGATTATGGCACCGCTCCAGGGCTTCCATCGCCACCTGGCGCAATTCCTCCATTAGTCCCTCTGATTCTTTTACATAAACAAAACCGCGGGTAATAATATCCGGCCCAGAAACTAAATCCCCCGTTTCAGTGGACATAGAGGCTACCACAACGATCATGCCATCCTCTGCCAAATGCTTACGATCTCGCAACACTACGCTGCCTACGTCACCTACACCGTAACCATCCACAAACACCTTGCCCGCAGGGACAGTACCATTGAGCTTCACTCCCTTAGGGGTAAACTCAATTACCTTGCCAATGTCTGAAATTACAATGTTTCTGGGATCCATCCCCATCTCCCGTGCCAAGGTGGCGTGGGTCTTTAAATGACGCTGTTCTCCATGGATGGGGATAAAAAACCGGGGCTTTACCAGGGCGTGAATAATTTTCAGTTCCTCCTGGCAGGCATGTCCGGACACATGGAGAGGAAGCTCCCGCTCGTTGACCACTTCAGCATCCTTTCGATAAAGCTCATTAATCACATTGCCCACCGAATTTTCGTTGCCTGGAATGGCGGATGCCGAGATAATCACCCTATCCCCCGCCTGTATCTCCACCTGGCGGTGTGTATTAAAGGCCATCCGGGTAAGGGCGGACATTGTCTCCCCCTGGCTGCCGGTGGTGATAATACATACCCTGTCCTTGGGCAGAGACTTAACCTGGGCCAGTTCCACCATAGTTCCCTGAGGTACACTCATATAACCCATTTCGGTAGACACCTTTAAAGCATTTTCCATGGACCGGCCGGTGATGGCTACCTTACGACCATATTTGGCAGCCACATTAATAATCTGTTGAATACGGTCAATATTAGAGGCAAAGGTGGTAACGATAATACGGCTTTGGCATCCCCGGAATAGTGCATCAAAAGAGGCACCAACGCTTTTCTCACTTTTGGTAAAACCAGGCCGCTCCACATTGGTAGAGTCGCATAGCAGGGCCAGAACCCCTTCCTTACCCAACTGGCCCAATCGGGTCAAATCGGCCATTCCCCCCTGGATTGGGGTAGGGTCGATTTTAAAATCGCCCGTGTGGATGCAAACTCCCACCGGGCATTTGATCGCAAATGATACCGCATCGGCAATGGAGTGATTGGTGTGGATAAATTCCACGGTAAACCGCCCCGCCCGGATGGTCTCTCCCGCCTCACAGGTAATCATTTTCACCTTATTTGCCAAACGGTGCTCCTCCAACTTTAAATTGATGAGCCCCGCCGTCATACGGGTGGCGTAAATGGGGGCATTGATCTCCCGCATCAGATAGGGGATTGCCCCAATGTGATCCTCATGACCATGAGTGATGAAAATACCCCGGATACGATCCTGGTTTTTAATGAGGTAGGTAAAATCGGGAATGACAACATCAATTCCATACATGTCATCATCAGGGAAACCCATTCCCACGTCCACCACAATCATATCATTGCCATATTGGTAAACCGTGAGGTTCTTGCCGATCTCATTGAGACCACCCAAGGCAATAATTTTCAATTTTTCTGCCATAAATACTCCTTTTCAATTAATATAATGTAAATATTGCGTATTTTATAGCAAAAATCACAGCATAAAAAGCGTACTATAAGAAAAAGGGAACCATCACCCTGTTCCGGCCCTGTACCGTCGGTCCTGGATGATCCAAAGCACCCTTTTCCTCGCTCTTTATAAAATCTGTTTTCCTTGCCTATTTCCAGTACGGGGAGACTCCGTACCTTACGCCAAAAAGCATGTAACACACCGTCTTTTAAAAACGGAGCATCTTAGGGTGGAGACAGTAGAACTCCACCCTATTTTTGAGTAATATACACAGATAGTATACCACAGATTTTATAAAAAGTACAGAGAATTTTTCCCATTTTCCTCTGGACCAAAAGCAGCCACCGGGCCCCTCCCCCGTTCCGGAGACTGCTTTTCCAAACAGCTGTCATTGGGGATCTTCACCCCCGGGGCCACCAATACTCCCTCCATGAGGTTCACATTATCTCCCAACTCTGCATGGGCACCTACCACGGCACCTTCGTTGAGTACACATCGGCTTGCCAGCTTGGCCTTCCGGCCCACTATTGCTCCGTACAAGACAGCCCGTTCTCCCAGCGTTGCTCCGTGTAAAAGACTGCGTTGGATCAAACTACGGGGGCCGATCTTCGTCCCCTCTTCCAAGACCGCATGAGGCCCGATAAGACTGCCTGTCCCAACGCATACCCCTGACGCCAACCAGCAAGGGGGTACTAACTCTATTCCATCTGGCAATGGATCGGCACTGTAAATGCCTGGGCGACGCTCTAGCTGCTTTGGCAGGCAGTCGGCCTTATGGGACAATAATCCAGCAGCCCCAGAGAGTAGGCCAGCATTATCCCTAATCTCTTTCCAGTTTCCATCCACTGACACGCCCCAAAGCCTTCCCTCGTTTAATAGCCTGGGGAATAGATCTCTGGCCAGGTCGCCGTCATCTTCCCGCAAGTAATGGAGTACCTCCGGAGCACACACCGTAATTCCAGTACTCACTGCCACACTTTCACAACGAGCTAAGGGGGGGCTTTGCTCAAAATAGACCACCCTGCCCAATCGGTCACAGGCCACAGCAACACATTGCTCCGGCGTAGGACTATAGGCCATGGTAAGGGTGGCAATTGCCCCTCTGGCCTGATGGAGAGCCAAAGCGTGTCCCAGATCAAAGTCCCACACCACGTTTCCACAAACCAGAAGAAAGTCATCTCCATCAATAAATGAGGCGCAGGATCGCAGCGCATCCGCCTGGCTCCAAGGCCCTCCCACCTCTTTCCAGAGCACCTCCAGCCCAAGATCTCCATCCCGCCTTAGGCATTCCATCCCTCTCCCACTCCCCCTGGGCAGAAGAACCATCAACTGATTCATCCCCGACTTCGCCAATTGGACTGCAGCATGGGCCAAGATAGATCTGCCTAACAACGGAATCATACATCTGGGCTGTCCAGAGCACAGGGGCCATAGCCCACCATCATCACCGTCTGCCAATAGGATGGCTTTCATTCCCCATCACCTCTCCTACAGTATGTCCCGGCAAAGACACTTTCAATCAAAAAAGCGGGATCTCCCCCGCCCCTTTATAGCTCCATTTTCTCCAGCGCCTCCCGCAGCCGCCGGGCATATTCCTCGGCCGCCCACCGAGGGGCTAGAATCCGCACATTGGGTCCCAAGCCAAACACCCATCCCCAAAACTGGGGGGAAACCACCACGTCCAGCATGACAGTAAACCTCTCTTCCCCTTCGGGAACCAAAATGATTTCCTGTCCAAATCGGTCCAGCACAACTCCTGCAAGCTCTCGCCCACATTCCAGCTTCACCCGACCTTCCTGACCGGAGAACATACCAAAATGTTTTTGGGTATAACTTTGCATGTCAGCCAGATGCCTTTTGTCTCTGGGCATGCCCGTAACTGATATCTCCGTCATTTTATCCACCCGATAATGGCGGTACTCCTTCTCCTGAGGGGCCCAAGCTACCAGATAATAGTTCTCGCTATCCCACACCAGACCACACGGGGAGGCCTGGTAACGCTTTCCCCCCTTGCGAAACACCCGTTGCTTTTCCATATCATACACAAAATAACGAAAGGTAATCATTCGATCTGCAGCGATAGCGGCATGTAGCTTGTCCACATTATAGTAAATACTCTCATTCATGGTCTTTACCCTACGGTCCACATAGACCTGCCGCTGGAGCTGTCTGCCCTGGTGTATTGAAGCCAAGCCCTGCAGCTTGGCAATAAGCTCGCTACTTTTTTTCCACGTAAGAAAGCGGGAGGACTGCACCGCGTCCACCAGCAGCTTGAGTTCAGCCAGCTGGAACTGCCGTTCACCCACAAACCATCCGCCCTTTTTTCCCCTGCGGTTATTCACATCCACTCCACACCGACGTAGTTCCTCCATGTCGCTATAAATGCTTTTGCGCTCCCCATCAATGCCCCACCGCTCCAGCTCCCCGATAAGCTGCTCCATAGTCATGGGATGATCCTCATCCGTGCACTCCAACAGAATACGCTCCAGCGCCAGCAGCTTACGCTTCTGTCCCTGTCCCTTTGCCATTTCCTATCCCCCTTTGATATTTTATGCTAACATATTTTCTATCCAATATCTAGGAATTTTTATTTCCTTGCCCATTTTCTTTATATGGAATATTCTAAAATTTTTATATATATTATTTTTTAACCGCCCTTCATTTTAACCATTAAAGTTAACTCCCTCTTCTAAGAGAACAGCCCCTTTCATGATTGCTTTGAGCAAATAGCTTTTCCCCCTTCCTGCCATAACTCCCCTATCCATCTATCGGTATAAGTAAGTTGAATCGGGGACATCTCTCCCTTTACAACCAGACCTGGCTTAACGAGTACCATAAGTTGCTATAATAATTACACAACAGCGCTTCTCTATGTCTACCATCTCTTTTAGGAGGACTTTCCGTGTTAAAACCATCCCCCCTCTTTCCTGGCGCACGAGTAGCCTTGGTATGTACCAGCAGCGCCGTCCCTGAGAATCGGCTGGAGCCCGTCCTGGCCGCCATCCGCGCCCTGGAGTTGGAACCTGTCCCCTACCCCACCTGTTACTTCACCAGCCGTCACGGCTACCTTGCCGCCACTGATGCCCAACGGGCAAATGACCTAAACTCTGCCTTTGCCGATCCCTCCATCCATGGTGTGCTAGCCATCCGTGGAGGATATGGGGCCCACCGGATCCTCCCTCTTCTGAATTGGGAGATGATCCGCTCCCATCCCAAGTTCTTTTCCGGCTACAGTGATGTGACCGCCCTCCATACCGCCCTCAATCAGGTGTGTGGCCTTATCACCTATCACACCATTATGCCCTCTACGGAGTACTACAAAGATGTGGGGGAATATTCCATGAGATGGCTAAAAAAAGCTCTGTTTGGCTCTTTATTTGGTCCCCTGGAAAATCCCCCTGGCCATCCCATGATTCCTCTACTTCCTGGAACTGCCTCCGGGCCCTTGTGTGGCGGCAATCTTTCCCTGATAGCTGCCTCTCTGGGTACCCCCTGGGAAATCGATACCAAAGGAAAAATCCTGTTTTTAGAGGACATTGGGGAAAAAACTTACCGTATAGACGCTATGCTCACTCAACTTCGCAATGCAGGCAAATTTGAAGACTGTGCCGGTGTGGTTCTTGGAGCCTGGACCGACTGTCTCCCCGAAAACCCAGAGGTTACCTTGGAACTTTCTGATATTTTCTCCCAACTTATTCTTTCCAGCGGCAAGCCCACCCTTGCAGGACTAGCCTGCGGACATTGCATCCCTTCCCTATCCCTTCCACTTGGGGCCAAGGTCTACTTAAATGGAGACAGGGGAACCCTGGAAGTGCTTTCATAATCCCACATAAGGAGAAATTTGCCTATGAAAGCCATTATCAAAACCGCTATCTGTCCCCTGCACACCAAGCCGGATCCATGCAGTGAACTGGTCGATGAAGTTCTATATGGAATGATTGTAGAGTTGCTGGAGCAGGCGGGGGATGGTTGGCACAAGGTACGCACCCACTACTGTTATGAAGGCTATGCTTCCTCCTCTTGTCTCCTGATGGAGGACAGTATTCTTCAATCCTGGGCGGCCCTGCCAAAACAAGTAATCCTTCATAAGAACATCTGTGACATCATGTTTCAGCCCAAAGTGCAGTCCTGGTCGCTCATCACTCTTACCAGGGGGGCACTCCTCTCTCCCATTGGGGAGCCAAAGAATGGTTGGCAAAAAGTTACTCTGTGCAATGGCTTTCACGGATATACAAAAAGTAGTTTTCTTGATAAATATTACACTTCTCCCCCTTATACCGAAGAATCCACCCTCCGCCGTCTTCTTGTAACCAACGCCATGCGGTATAAAGGGAGCCAATACCGCTGGGGAGGCAAGACCCCCTTAGGCATCGACTGCTCTGGTCTTGTCTCTATGGCCTACCTTCTCTCCGGCATTATCATCTACCGGGACGCACAAATTATGAAGGGCTTTCCCATCCATCCCATCCCTCTGAAGCAGGCCAAAGCGGGTGACCTGCTCTTCTTCCCCGGCCACGTAGCTATGTATATCGGTGGAGGACACTATATCCACTCTACCGGGCATCAAGGGGACGATGGCTTTACACAAAATTCTCTTCATCCCCATGCCCCAGGCTTCCGGGCCGATCTAAGGGAACAGCTTACCGCTGTGGGAAGCTACTTTTAAATTTTCTTTTTTCTAAAACAATTGCATTCCTTGGAGTACCCTAGGACACTCCCTATCCTCTTTTCATAAATAAAACGCCGGAGCAAGTCGAAATATTGCAGTTTCAAAATTGCCCCTTTTATGGTATACTGTGGTACAAAAAGGCGCAAAGGGGGCGGTAAATCTAGCCTATCCAGGTGATCTGCGCTCCGCCAGCGATTGATATTTTAAGATATGATACTTCTGCTACTTTGTTCCTAGCCCCTGATTTTAATGGAAAGAAGGACTATGATGCGAAATACTCTATCCGACCTGCGCCTTGCAGTCCTCATTGATGCGGATAACGCTCCCCGTTCTGCCCTGAAGGAAATTATGGCAGAGGTTGCGGTCTACGGTGCCCCTACCATCAAGCGCATCTACGGCGACTGGACCGCCCCTAATATGGCCAGCTGGAAGCCCTTGCTGCTGGAGTATGCCATTTCTCCCGTCCAGCAATACAGCTACACTAGCGGTAAAAACTCCACTGACTCGGCCATGATCATCGACGCTATGGATATCCTATATACCGGCCACTGTGACGGCTTTGTGCTGGTATCCAGTGATAGTGATTTTACCCGCCTTGCCACCCGCCTGCGGGAGGCAGGAATGAAGGTCTACGGTATGGGCGAGAGGAAAACCCCTCAGCCCTTCATTGTAGCCTGTGACAAATTTGTCTATATTGAAGTCATTCGTAGTTCTGCCAAGTCGACTAAGAGCATCTCTGCCTCGTCATCCCCCAAAAAAAACTCTAAGAAAAAAGTGGAATTGGAGGCCCCCTCTTTTATATCCGGTCCAGAGCTTCACCCCCCTGAGCCTCCCGCACCCCACGGCCCCATCTCTGCAGATATCGTGGCTTTACTTGCTGAGTCAGTGGAAGACCTGGCCGACGAGGATGGCTACGCCTATCTGGGTGACTTGGGCAATCTGCTGCTAAAAAAACAGCCCGACTTTGATCCTCGCAATTTTGGATTTTCCAAACTCTCTAAGCTCATCTTCTCTCTCCGGGAGGAGTTTGATGTAGACGAGCGACGCAATGCCAGCAATCCCGCCACCCAGGTTTACCTTCGCAATAAAAAGAAATAGAAAAGAAAGAAGGCAGGATCGACTACGCCAATCCTGCCCTCTTTCTTTTTCCTCATTTCCTTCCAGCTCCCACCGGTACAGGGAGCAATGTCTTGTATTCTTTCATCACCAGCGGAAGAACCTGCACCAGTCCATACTGCTCTACACTTCTCCGCGCCTTCTCGACCAGGACTTGGCGCAACT
>JAZQMD010000067.1:0-3649 GCA_045543215.1 Oscillospiraceae bacterium | reverse complement strand
GGTAAGACCAGGCACCACCGGTTCTGCCCCTTCTGAGAGAAGGAAGTCCTCCAGATTGTTGTTGCCCAAAGGAGAAAATTTAACATAGATTTCTCCCACTACTCCCACGCGTACCTTGGGGCTACCGGATACGGGGATGGTTTCAAAATCGGCGCAGATTTGCTGGAAAAGAGCACGCATCTGCTTGCGGTTCATCCCTTTGCCCGCCTGGAAAGCCTGAATAAGCTGGTTTTCCCACCGCTCCACCATAACGTCTGTGTCCCCTTTATTAATCTCATAGGGACGTACCTGATTTGCCACATTAATAATAAGATCGCCATACATCATGGCGTAAATCAGCTTTCGAACCATACCCAAAGTTAAGGACCAGCCAGGGTTTTTTTCCAGGCCAGATAGGTTAACCGAAATGACCGGGACAAAAGCCAGATCGGCTTTTTCCAACGCCTTGCGTAACAAATGAATGTAGTTAGAGGCCCGACATCCTCCGCCGGTCTGGGTAATGAACAAGGCAATTTTATGAGGATCGTAACCGCCGTTTTTAATGGCATCAATCAATTGACCGATGACCAGCAAGGCAGGATAGCATGTATCGTTATGGACATACTTTAGCCCTTCGTCCACAATCCCACGGTGGTTTGTAGTAAGCATATCAACCTTATAACCTTCCAATATTAGGAGTTGGCGGAACATACCGAAATGGACGGGAAGCATCTGTGGCATGAGGATGGTATACTCCTCCTTCATTTCTTTGGTGAATAGCAGACGACCATCCTTGTCATAAATCAATTTTGCCAAATTAGTTTACCTTCTTTCCGTTGAGAGCAAGTTCATGTGTCCGGGCATCCATGGCGGCCATCAAGCTCCTGATCCTGATTTTAACTGCACCAAGGTTGCTAATATCATCAATTTTTAGCTGAGTATATAGCTTTCCACCCTCCTCCAGGATGGAGCGTATCTCGTCTCCCGTAATGGCATCGGTGCCGCAGCCGAAAGAAACCAGCTGGATGAGCTGCATGTCCTGTTGAGCACAAACATACCGGGCTGCGTTGTACATGCGTGCTTGGAAGGTCCACTGGTTGAGCACTCGTCGATTCTGGTAGCGTTCCAGATGGGACACCACGTCCTCCGTAATAAGTACAAAACCGAAAGAAGTGATTAGGTCGTTGATACCATGGTTGATCTCCGGGTCAATGTGGTAGGGACGACCAGCCAAAACCAGAATCTTCTGGCCATTTTTGCGGGCCTCCTCGATAAAGTGTCTCCCTGTAGTCCGGATGTCCTCCACATGTGCATGGTAAGCCTCATAGGCGGATCGAACAGCGGAGATGACCTCCTTTTTTGGGATACCAAATTCCTTGTTAAAATATTCTCCTGCGATACGCTCATAGTCCTTAGGACGGTGAAGGCCCACATAGGGGTTGAGAAAACGGGTCTGCTTCAAAACTGGTACGTTTGCAGACAATAATTCAGGATAGTAGGCTACCACCGGACAGTTATAGTGATCGTCACTGATCTTTTCATCAAAGTTATAGGACATGCAGGGATACCAGATAGCATCTACGCCAGCCTCTACCAAAGCTTCCACATGACCGTGGAGCAGCTTGGCGGGATAGCACACCGTATCGGATGGAATGGTTTGCTGGCCTTTTAAGTAGAGCTTTCGGGAGGATTCAGGGGAGAGGAGAACCTCAAAATTAAGCTTGGTAAAAAATGCAAACCAGAAGGGGAGGTTTTCATACATATTTAGCCCAAAGGGAATCCCGATACGCCCCCGGCTACCATCGCCAGTCCCTTTGCCTTGCAGGGCTCGCAGTTTTTTGTATTTATAAACCGTCATGTCGGGCATTTCCACCTTAGCCAGGCCCAGAGGCCGGGAGCATCGGTTACCAGAGATGAACCGACGTCCTCCATCAAAGGAATTGACGGTAAGCGCACAGTGGTTGGTACATAGCTTGCAGGTGGTGGGTTTTGCAATATGGGAGAAGGAACGCAAGGCCTCCGGGTCAATCAGGGCCGATTTTTCCAGGCCAAGGTCTCGGGCGCAGAGGGCTGCACCAAAGGCCCCCATAATGCCTGAGATAGTGGGGCGGGTCACATTGCGCCCAAGCTCCTGCTCGAAGGCCCGGAGCACTGCGTCATTAAGGAAGGTTCCTCCCTGTACCACAATATGCTGGCCCAGATCATCGGCAGAGGCAGCGCGGATAACCTTATACACCGCGTTTTTTACAATGGAGATGGACAGGCCGGCAGAGATGTCCTCTACATCTGCCCCATCTTTTTGGGCCTGCTTGACGCTGGAATTCATAAACACAGTACACCTGGAGCCAAGGCTCACAGGCTGATCTGCCAGAAGCCCCAACTTGGAGAAGGATGCAATATCATAGCTCAAAGCCTTGGCAAAGGTTTCAATAAAAGATCCACAGCCGGAGGAGCAGGCCTCGTTGAGCATAATGGAATCTACGGCGCCGTTGCGGATCTTAAAGCACTTCATGTCTTGTCCGCCGATGTCGATAATAAAATCCACATCAGGCTCAAAGTGACGAGCGGCATGGTAGTGGGCTACCGTCTCTACCAGTCCCAGATCGCAGGAAAAAGCATTTTTAATAAGGTCCTCCCCGTAACCGGTGACCGCTGCTCCCTTAATAACAATACGGTTGCCGCACAGATGGTAGATCTCCTTGAGCTGCTCCAACACAATGGTTACAGGATTGCCCTGATTGGAATGGTAATATGTATGGAGTAATCCGCCTTGAGGATCAATTAGAGCAATCTTTGTGGTAGTAGAGCCGGCATCAATGCCAAGGTAGGCATCTCCAACATAGGTGTGAATATCTAAACTGGGTGGTGTAGAAGCATTATGTCTGGCAAGAAAGGTGTCATATTCCTCTTGGCTGTTGAAAAGTGGAGGCATAGTGTCGACCACCGAGGTAGAATCTACCGACTCTTCTAAGCTTTTGAGTAACTGATTAAAAGGCTTCGATTGGTAGTCGGTGGAGCATAAGGCCGCCCCCATGGCGGCAAAACAGTCTCCGTCCTCTGGAAAGACAGCATTGTTTTCATCCAGATGCAGGCTTTCCACGAAACGGGCCCGCAGACCCTTAAGAAAGTGGAGGGGGCCCCCCAGAAAAACAATTTTTCCCTTAAGTTCACGCCCCTGGGTAAGTCCGGCTACCGTCTGATCCACCACCGCCTGAAAAATAGAAGCGGCCACATCCTCTTTGCGTCCACCCTGGTTGAGAATAGGCTGGACATCGCTTTTTGCAAATACGCCGCAACGGGAAGCGATGGGATAAATTTTTTCATGTCGGAGAGAAAGCTCGTCCATTTCATTGACGGTGACATTCATCAATGTGGCCATCTGGTCAATGAAGGCTCCAGTACCTCCGGCACAGGAGCCATTCATTCGCTCCTCCAGAGCACCGCCGAAAAAGATGATCTTTGCATCCTCTCCTCCCAGCTCAATGACAGCGTCTGTATCTGGAATGTATGTATTTACTGCTGCTGCGGTGGCATATACTTCCTGGACAAAGTCGAGGTCAGCAGCCTTGGACACTCCCAGGCCGGCAGAGCCGGTGACGGCCAGCCTGACCTTCTGACCTGAGAGCATGTTGTAAATAGATTGAAGAGTTTGGCACGCTCGCTCCCGGGC
>JAZQMD010000066.1:0-3606 GCA_045543215.1 Oscillospiraceae bacterium | reverse complement strand
GCTTCAAAGGCCGGTGTGCGGCCTTGTTTTGTACCAACGGATTTTATTTTGAGAGGGGGTGCAGCTGTGTATCAGGCCCTATATCGAAGGTGGAGACCCAGAAATTTTGATGATGTGGTGGGGCAGGAGCATATCACTGAAACCCTTAAACATCAGGTGGAAAGTGGTCGCCTGTCCCACGCTTACCTTTTTACCGGAACCCGAGGTACAGGTAAGACCACCTGCGCTAAGCTACTGGCCCGGGCGGTGAACTGTGAGTGTCCAGAAGGGGGAAGTCCATGTAACAAATGTCACTCCTGTGTGGGGGTGGAAAACGGCTCTATTTTAGATGTGTTAGAACTGGATGCCGCTTCTAACAACCGAGTAGACGATGTTCGAGGAATTCTGGATGAGGCAGCCTATACCCCTGCAGCAGTAAAAAAGCGTGTGTATATCGTGGATGAGGTTCATATGCTTTCTGCCCAGGCATTTAATGCCTTGTTGCAAATTTTGGAAGAGCCTCCGGAGCATCTTATGTTTATTCTGGCAACCACAGAGATCCATAAAGTGCCCGCTACAATCAAGTCCCGTTGCCAGCAGTTTTCTTTTAAGCGCATTCGGGCTGATCTTATCGCTGCCCGTCTGCGTTATGTGGCACAGCAAGAATCCCTTCCCCTGACCGATGAGGGAGCTGCTCTGATCGCCCGGCTGGCTGACGGCGGTATGAGGGACGCGTTATCTTTATTCGATCAGTGTATTGGTGAGAATACAGTGATTGGAGAGGAAGAGATTTTATCTGCCCTGGGGTTGGCGGGGAATGTGGACACGGTTAACCTGATGACTGCTGTGGCTGCTGGAGATGTGGAATCTTCCCTTATCCAGCTCGATCGGTTGTATAGCGCTGGTAAGGAAATGGCAGCCTTGCTGGGGGAGTTAGCGTCCCTAGTTAGGGATTTGCTTATCTGGAAGACTGTTCCTGTGGCTGGAGCCTCTCTTATGACGGGGGCCTTTCAAGGAAGGGCGTTTAAGGAACTATCTGCTGCGATAAGTGTGCCCCGTTTGGTACAGATGCTTACCGCCCTCCAAAAGGCTACCGCAGAGCTGCCTCGTAGTGCAAACAGGCGTACAGATGTGGAGCTGTGCCTCATCTGCCTGTGCAATCCGGTGCTGGACGCTTCTCCGGCCGCCCTTGCCGCTCGTCTGGATGCATTGGAAGAGCGATTGGAGCGAGGCGAGGGAGCGGTTTCCCCTCCAGTTCAGGGGTGGGAGCTTTCCAAGGCTACAAGGGAGCCAGGGCAGCCTATTGTTCATGAGCGTGTGACACCCTCTGTGCAAGAAATCCCTTCTGCTGTCAACGATCAGCCCCCTTGGGCATGGGAGGAGGCATCGAAATCCGTTTCGGTGGAGCCGGATTCTGAATCTTCGGCGGCATCTCCCTTGGGGCCCGCTTTCGCCGATGTAGCCAGAGGGAAGGAAAATGGAAAAGATTGGGGTGCCTTATGCGCCCGTTTGGAAAAGGTTTTAAATGTGGCGGACTATTGCTTTGTTGGAAATCCATCCATGGTCACCGGATCCTTAGGGGAGGATATGGTCACTCTATGGGCGGATACAGAAATGGTGCGGGGACTTATTGATAAGCCGGACATCATCGCCGCCGTATCGGAGACAGCCCGGGATATGCTGGGCCGGCCGATGCGTACAATTGTAAAGGTTGGCAGAGCCCCTGACATAGCAAACCTGCAAGGCGATCAGGGAGTGGATGCACTGGAGGCATTTCTGGCAGAGAGTTGGGGTCTGGGTAACGTAACGGTAACAGATTGAAGGATTGTGAGAAGAAGAGGAGGTTATCGGGATGGCAAAAGGATTTGGTGGACGCGGTATGATGGGTGGTATGGGCGGCGGCATGAACATGAACATGATTAAACAAGCCCAGAAGATGCAGCAGGATATGCTTAAGGCTCAGGAGGAGCTGGAATCCAAGGAATATGAGGCCAGTGCCGGCGGCGGTGTGGTGTCTGCCGTAGTGAACGGCAAGCGGGAGGTGGTATCGGTGACCATTGACCCAGATGCGGTGGATTCTGACGACATGGAAATGCTCCAGGACATGATTGTAGCAGCGATCAATGAGGGTCTGCGCATGGCGGCCTCCGATGCAGCCAGCCAGATGCAGCGGCTGACCGGAGGGCTAAATCTGCCATTTTAACAGGGATGTGATCAAAGGCGGGCTTATTGGCCCGCCTTTTTACTTCGAAATAGAGAGATTGTAGGGGCGGACTGGACGATTTTCTTGTTGAGCATTTTATGGAATTGTGATATACTAAACTCAATGTGCGTAAACTGGTAGCATCAAGAAATTGAGGAGATAGTTGGATGAAGATTGTAGTTTTGGCAGGGGGGCTGAGCCCGGAACGCAACGTCTCTCTGTCCAGTGGTATCATGGTGTGCCAGGCTTTACGGGAACGTGGACATCAGGCAGCCTTTGTGGATTTGTACCTGGGCACAGAAGGATACGATGGCACGCTGGAGGATTTATTCAAATTGCCGCTGCCGGAGAGTGTGCGTCAAGTGGCTCGTCAGATACCTGATTTGGAGGAGGTTCGCCGTAGCCGGAGGATGGACGGAGAGAGCATGTTCGGAAAGGATGTGCTTGCCTTATGTACCATGGCTGATGTAGTATTTCTGGCTCTTCACGGCGCTTGTGGAGAGGACGGCAGAGTACAGGCTGCTTTTGATCTCATGGGGATTACCTACACCGGTTCGGGATATTTGGGCTCGGCCATTGCGATGGATAAGGATTTGACCAAGCGGCTGGTGGCCCCTCTGGGGGTGCTTACGCCGGCCTGGGAGCGGGTGGACTATGGACAGGGGGATATCCCTTCCATCGTGGATAGGGTGAAGCTGCCCTGTGTGGTCAAACCAATTGACAGCGGTTCCTCTATCGGTGTATACATTGCCAAGAGCAAGGAGGAACTCTCTAAAGCATTGGAAGCGGGGCTGAAGCTGGGCGGGCGTTGTATTTTGGAGGAGTACATTACTGGACGGGAGGTGCAGATCGCCGTTTTGGAAGATAGGGCTTTACCTTCGATTGAGATCGTCCCTAAGGTTGGTTTCTACGATTATGAGAACAAGTATCAGCCTGGCGCGGCGGAGGAAATCTGTCCGGCACCCATTTCGGCTCAGGCGGAGGAGCAGCTGGCTGCCGCCGCATTGGCAGTATTTCAGGCATTGGGGTTGAGCGTTTACGCCAGGGCAGATTTTATTCTAACCCAAGATGGATCGGCCTACTTTTTGGAGATTAACACCCTACCGGGTATGACACCAACCAGCTTGGTTCCCCAGGAGGCGGCGGCAGTAGGGATCAGCTATGGTGAGCTGTGCGAACGTATCATCACGGCTTCTTGGGAGGCCAGGGGGAAGGAGAAATAAGGAGGATCCGTATGGAGCCTATTTCATTGCGTGAGATTGTGGAAGCTGTGGGGGGGAGCCTTTTGGGTGAGCCCTACAACCTGGATCAGACGGTCAAATATGTGGACACAGATAGCCGGAACCTCCATGAAGGAGGATTGTTTATTCCCCTGGAGGGGGAACGGTTTGATGGGCATTCCTTTATCAATGCCGCACTGGAGG
>JAZQMD010000065.1:0-4145 GCA_045543215.1 Oscillospiraceae bacterium | reverse complement strand
TTACTAAGGAGGAATTTTTATGTTAGAAGTTGGTGTTAAGGCACCTGTATTTAATCTTTTAGATCAGGATGGAAATTACATAAAACTAACTGATTTTTCAGGAAAAAAAATTGTTCTTTATTTTTATCCCAAGGATAACACTCCTGGTTGTACAAGACAGGCTCTTGCTTTTGCATCAAGCTATGAAGAATTTCGTTCTAATGGTGTTGTAGTTATCGGAATTAGTAAAGATTCAGTTACTTCTCATCAAAAATTTATAAACAAGTATAATTTACCGTTTCTTTTGCTTTCTGATCCTGAACTCCAGGCTATCCAAGCTTACGGAGTATGGCAGGAAAAAAAGCTATATGGTAAGATCAGCATGGGAGTGGTACGGACTACTTACATTATTGATGAAGCTGGTATAATTGAAAAGGTTATGCCGAAGGTAAAACCAGATGTCAACGCCGCTGAAATTTTAGCTTATTTAAGGGGTCAAAGGTCTTTAAATTGACAGGAAAAGTATATAATGTAGATGCCAGGAAAGGACATGCTTATGCGGATCATAATTTCTCCCGCAAAAAAAATGAGGGTTGATCCAGATAATTTTGAGCACTATAATTTACCACAGTTTTTAACACACACCGAACAAATTCTTCAGAGGTTGCGCCAAATGTCTTTCAAGGAATTGAAGACCTTGTGGAAATGTAACGATCAGATTGCAAACCAAAACTTTAAACGCTTGCAGGATATGGATTTATATCGACATTTAACACCGGCTCTTATCTCCTATGATGGAATTCAATACCAGTATATGGCGCCAAATGTATTTACATATGAACATTTAGATTATGTGCAAAAACATTTGCGCATTTTATCTGGATTTTATGGCATTCTGCGCCCATTTGATGGAGTGACGCCTTACAGGTTAGAAATGCAGGCCAGGCTTGATGTTAATGGAAAAAAGAATCTATATGATTTTTGGGGAGAAAATTTGGCCCAAAGTCTTTTAGATGAAAGTGACTGTATTGTAAATCTGGCTTCTAAGGAATATAGCATATGTATATCTCAATATTTTCCAAAAGGGGTTAAGTTTATTACCTGCGTCTTTGGGGAAGAGAAAGATGGTAGGGTTATAGAAAAAGGGACTCTATGTAAAATGGCTCGGGGAGAAATGGTGCGCTACATGGCAGAAAATGAAATTAGAGATGTGGAAGGCCTAAAGGAATTTAACCGAATGGGATATCGATTCTCATTTAGGAATTCTGACCTAAATACTTATGTATTTATCAAAGAGGGATTATGATGTGTAAATGATTAAGAATGAGTGTCTATTTTTTAAAGGAAAGTCAAATTGCTATGACGGCTACTAATGCAAAATTTCGTTTAATTACTTCTATGATTATTTTTGGTACGGTGGGTATTTTTGTACGAAATATTCCCTTATCTAGCAGTATTGTTGCTCTGGCCCGTGGAATTATAGGTATGTTGTTTTTGTTGGTAGTAATTTGTATTAAAAGAGCTTGGATTTCTTGGGATGCCATTGGAAAAAAATTTTTTTGGCTGTGTTTATCGGGGGTTTGTTTAGGATTTAATTGGATTTTACTCTTTGAAGCTTACCGTTATACCTCGGTGTCTACTGCTACTCTCTGTTATTACATGGCTCCAATTCTGGTTATTATAGCCTCTCCAGTAATACTTAAGGAGCGGCTTACGCTCAAAAAATTTTTGTGTGTTTTGCTTTCCATGATTGGGATGTTTTGTATTTCTGGAGTTTTACAGTCCGGGTTTTCTTCGCCAGGGGAAGGAAAGGGAATTTTTTTGGGACTGGCTGCGGCTGTCTTATACGCAGCAATTATTTTAATGAATAAGCAAATTCGAGGACTTGCGTGTTATGATAAGACCATTCTCCAATTAGGTATTTCCACTTTGGTACTTCTGCCCTATTACCTTGCTACCCAGGATACAAGAAAATTAGAGTTATCCCCATATACTGTGCTAATGCTCCTGCTGGTTGGAATTTTACACACTGGAATTTGTTATTATCTTTATTTTAGTTCCATAGAATCTATATCTGGGCAGACTGTGGCTATTATCAGTTATTTGGACCCGGTGGTTGCGGTTGCAGCTTCCGTTTTGATTTTAAGGGAACCTATATTATTTACCGAAGTATTAGGTGGAATACTGATCTTGGGGGCTGCTTTGGCCAGTGAGTTATGCGAACAAAAATATCTAGCTGAAAATTTTAAGGAAAATAAAAGAAGTTAAGCAAAGGGACCCGGAGGTAGGTTTATGGGAAAGGACTTTTTGCTTACGCGGATCTTAAACATTTTGTTTCCTCCAAAATGTGTGTTCTGTGGAAGATTACTTTCAGGAAAAGAAAAAAATATTTGTGGTAATTGTCTAATTTACTTACCCTGGGCGGAGAAGAATAAGGGGAAAGAGGTAGATTATTTGACCCGATGCATTTTTCCCCTTTGGTATCGGGATGAGGTGGTTCCATCCTTTCACCGATATAAGTTTGGAGGACGGGAGGAATATGCTTTAATTTATGGAAGTTTAATGGCTCAATGTGTCAAAAAACAGTTGGATAAGGATTGGGATGTAATTACTTGGGCCCCTCTATCTGACAAAAGACGAAAAGAGCGTGGATATGACCAGGCCATGCTACTGGCCCAGGTTATGGCTATGGAATTGGGGGAAGAGCCGATACAGCTGTTGCATAAAATAAAAAATATTCAGGCACAATCAGGTATTTCAAATTATGACCAGCGTCGTGCCAATGTTCAAGGAGCCTATGAAATATGTGATCCTAAACTGGTGGATGGAAGGCGAATTATTTTGGTAGATGATGTTGTGACGACTGGATCCACATTGGCTCAGTGTGGAAAAATGCTTCTTTTGGCTGGAGCAAAGGAGGTTATGGGTGTCACCTTTGCCAGGGCGGGAGAAAGAAACACTTCCTAGTTTATCCATTAAAGGCTTGCAAAACCAAACTGAGACTTATATAATAATACAAATTAAGGATAAATTAATTAATATAGGGATAGAATCAAACCGATAGCAAAATTACATGATATAAGGGAGTAGCATTATGTTTGGTTTTAAGAGGGATATTGGGATTGATTTGGGTACTGCCACGATCCTGGTTTATATTAAGGATAAGGGAGTTGTTTTGCGGGAACCCTCTGTAGTTGCCGTAGATAAAAATACTGGAAAACTGCTGAAAGTAGGTGCTGATGCTCAGGCCATGCTGGGCCGTACCCCTGGAAATATTATTGCTATCCGTCCTTTGCGAGAAGGCGTTATTTCTGATTATGATATGACAGAGCGCATGCTGAGGGAATTTATCCGTAAGGTAATGTCAGTTCGATTGTTTAAGCCAAGGGTGGTTATTTGCGTTCCCTCTGGCATTACCGAGGTAGAGGAACGGGCTGTCATTGATGCAGGTATTCAGGCTGGAGCCCGGAGAGTTTATCTTATTGAAGAGCCGTTGGCAGCAGCTATTGGTGCAGGAGTAGATATCACGAAACCAGACGGACATATGGTGGTGGATATTGGAGGAGGAACCACCGATATTGCTGTAATCTCTCTATCCGGTATTGTAGAGTCAGCTTCTATTAAGGTGGCAGGAGATCAGTTTGACGAGTCCATTGTAAAATATATTCGAAAAAAACATAATGTTTTGATTGGCGACCGTACTGCTGAGGAACTGAAAATAACCATTGGCTGCGTCTATCCCAGAGATGAGGGAAAATCTATGGAGGTAAAGGGTCGTTGCCTTATGACTGGTTTGCCCAGAGTATTTACCGTTACCGATGCGGAAATGATTGAAGCTCTGGAGGAACCTTGCGTCCGTATTCTGGAGGCTATTCACTCCGTTTTGGAACGTACTCCACCGGAGCTGGTGGCCGATATCTCTACAAATGGTATTATTATGACGGGTGGTGGTAGCCTTATTTGGGGCTTTGATCGGCTGATTGAATCTCATACGGGTATTGAGACCCGTGTTGCGGACGATGCTATCTCCTGTGTTGCCTATGGTACGGGTAAGAGTCTGGAATGGGTTGGGGATATGCAGGATGGTACTATGAATATCTCCCGCTCCAAGCAGATGAATTAATGAATATTTCCTGTTGGGATATAAAGTATCCGGACCCCTTATG